>DLGS01000349.1 GCA_002482815.1 Bacteroidetes bacterium UBA7688 | reverse complement strand
CCCTGCAAAATAAAAGACTCCATGTGGGTTTGGGTCATTGATGTTTGATTGGCAACTTCCACACTGCTTTTCAGGCAGCTGTCGTGTGCAGCTTTGTAAATATCACCCAATGTCTGACCATAGTTGTTTTGCGCAATTCTGGTGTATAGAATCGGAATGTATTTGCTGTGAATGTTGGTATAGCCAATATTATTGGAAGCCATAGAAGCTACAGAACCGCTAACAGGCGCACTTACATATTTCTCGGTAATTGTTTTTACGGTATCAGTTTCATAAATGGTTGAAATGTCACAACCATATGCACTGAAAATTGGAATTTTGGGCAAAGAATTGAACTCCGAAGGATCCTTGATATTATAATCAAGTGCCGACGCTGAGCCATGTCCATAATAGGTAATCATGGATAATCCATTGGTGATTAAACTGTCAATGGTTTTGCTTTTAATAACCTGTGTCAGATCGGTGGATGTTTTTGCTATTGTAGTGACTTGTGCACCGGTTTTCGGACCTTCAATAATACTTTCAGCATTAGCTAGTGTTGGGAGCAATGTTCCTGCCTGCAGGCCAGGGTCAGACCTGTCTCCGCCGGCTATATGAAGTACTTGCTTTTTCCATAATTCTGATTCTGGTGTAGGAAAGGTTGCAGGAACTAATGTTGCTTCATAGGCTTTTATTTTATTCAGATAGGTTGCAACTTCTCTAGTATTCCATGCAGAAAGACGTCCTATGTTCATGCGCATTGTCCAATTATTTCTGTCACTCACAAATGCAACATCTGCGCCGGGCGATCCATAAGTTGGGACTATCCCTTCAAAGAATGATGCTTTCGATGAAGATGCAAAAGATTTAAATTGCGTGTATACAACGCCCTTCCCAATCAGAAATACATTCTGTGGTTTGGTTGTCCATATATCGCTTGCATAATTGAGAAAATGCTTAATAGAACTTGGGTGTGTATAAATCCCAAACGCAAACTGGTCATATAATTCTTCAATATCTGCAACTACCACAGCATGGTTTCCACCCAAAGCAGAGCTTCTGTAATTTTTATATTCATCAATCTGATTTTTTCCACCGAGTGGTTTCATCAGGTTTTTATGCGTGATGATAATATAGTCGCCTTGATTTGAACTGTTGTTGTAGTTGGTAAATGTTTGCTGCTTTGTAAATTCAGGACTAAGAATTTTAGGTGAAGCAGCAGCATACAAAATCATATCCGTTGCAGTAAGGGATGCATTAATATAAAATCTTGTTTTTCCTGCAACACTAATATCTCCGGAATATCTTTTATTATTGGTGTTATCGTACAGAACAGGTGCTATTCCTCCGTGATTGAAATTTAAAATTTCAATGTATTCAGGGTTCGTATTTGCATCCAGTCTGAATTTAAAGAAATCTGCACCACTGAAATTCCAGTCACGCGGATATTCTAAACGCCAGTAGGGTAATCCGAATGCATCCGCTATCCCGGTTTGCGTGTGTGTAAATGTTACAGTATTGCTCAGTCCAAGTTCGGATGCAGGTAAGCTGATATCAAAATGCTTGATGTCGCTGACCCCGTATTTTACATCAGCCTTTAAAATGCTGTTTACACGAAGCTGAAGTTTGTGTGAAGAGTCTCTTGCTTCAGCAATACTGGCCGTTTGTAATCTTGCCATCATTGGGCCACTTACAAGGTTAGGTGCTGCAATAGAGAGGTTATAAGGGACAGCACTGTTGTTCCAGTTAAGTACATATCCTTCTCCCTGATCAAATTGTGAAGAGTAAAGAGAAATGACAATCGAGGAACTGAACACAACAGGGGCATTGGTTTTTCCGTTCGAAAAGAAAATACCGCTATTATCTTCCCTGGTGTACCAACAATAAGCACTTGCTGCAGGTGGTGTTCCCGGGATGGGCGTTGTGATTGTCGCATACCGGTTATGAATTTTTGAATTGTCTATAGTCAGGAAGTAAATGGCTGTGTCATTAAACAGACTTTTCTTATCATTCGCATATTTATCGCTACCGAGGTAGAGTTCCTTATCCGCTTGCCCGTCATTTTTATTGGCATAAAATTCGATATAATCTGAACTGCCAAATGCACCGCTGTTCGTAACATATAAGGTGACCTCTTTTCCGTCTCTGAATAAGATATAATCTGCTCCGCTGGAAGAAGATGGCACACCGGCAGCGTCAAGACTGGCTTTGTTTATCCTGAAAATCCCTTCAGTACCAACCTTAAATTTCCAATAGGTTTTATTATAATCAATCCATTCGTTCCCGTATTGGGCCATAGCGGAGTGATTTGAAACAATAATCAGCGAAAAGCTGACTAATAAAAAAGATATAATTCTACGCATCTTATGATTTTGAATATTCTTTTCGATTATTTTTGAGTTTCTTTATTTTCAACACTTTCAGTTGTTTTTTTGCTCATTTTTCTGATATCGATGCGCAGTGAAACAATATGTGAATACAAAGGATTGTTTTGTGTTTGAAGGCTGGTGTAGGCGTAGTCGACTACCAGAGGTCCCAGTTTTAATCCAACCCCAATTGACGGTTGATACAGTGTATACGTTTTTTTGTTCAGACTGTCCTTGTCATCCAACACTTTTTGAATATTGCAAACGCCGGCACGCAGAAAAATCGTTTTTCTGTAATCCAGTTCCAGGCCTAAACGTGGATCGATACTGACTGATTTGGATTTGATGAGCGTATTTCTCTTACCATCTGTTGTAAGGTCAGCATTTATTTCAGCCAGCAATTGTATTTTTCTGGTTGATTTTAAAATGTTGTATCCAATTCCCATATTAAATCTTGGATTCATAACCTCATAAGATTTTACAGGTATTTCATTACCGGTTTGGCCGAATATTTCTTTTTCCTTTTCGGTAAGATTGAAACTCCAGGTTGTGTAGGTGGTGGTAATGTCTTTAGCCGAAAGGCCAATCAGCAAACGCTTGTAAGTGCCTTGAATTCCCATATCCACACCGGCACCCCAGGCATTAGCCATACTACCGATATTCCGGTAAATAATTTTTCCGTTAGCGCCAAGGCTGGTTGTTATTTCTTTATTCCTGAAAATTTTTATTTGCTGTGCATAAGATAACAGGAATGCGTAATCTCCTGCGGAAATGCTCTTTAACTTACTCTCGTCGAATGAGCCATCTGGCTGTATGTAGTCAATTGTATAAGGAATATCGTCTGTTGCGAACCGTAAAAAGGATATCCCAAAAGCTCTTTTTTTATCCTTCGTTGGCATTGCGGCAGAAATGAAATCATATTTTGCATTGCCTGCGAAATACTCTGCGTGCATGGCTCCCACCTGTAAGTCGTCTTGCATTCTGGTCAATCCGGCCGGATTCCAATATCCGCTATTCACATCATTTGTAGATGCAGCCTGTGCCCCCCCCATTGCAAGGCCTCTGCCTCCAACCCCAATATTGAGGTATTCATTCACATAAATTTTTGGCTGAGCAGATAGTGAATAGCTTGATAAAGCTAAAATAGCTGTAAAACTGTATTTACTTAACATTTTAAGAGTATTGGTACAAATACCGCACAAAAATGATGCCACAATAAACTATCTAAACGAATTAGATTAATATAAAAATTGTAATTGGTTGTTTGTTAAATTTTTAAAATAAATTATTTTTTATAGTATAAATTTAAGCTTGGTTCAATTCCATAAAAAAACGGCCGGTAATATTTATTGCCGGCCGTTTTTAAGATTTATATTTAAATTCTAGTTTTTAGGAGCATCCGGAGTTGGAGCCGCTACTACTTCACCTTTGATATAAAGTTCATACTTGTCTTTTCCATCTTCCAATGCAGCATTAGAAGTAATGTATACAGATTTTGCGATAGGACCTACGCGACCCTGGGTGTTGTAACGAACTGTGATTTTGCCTTTTTTACCCGGCAAAATTGGTTCTTTGTTCCACTCAGGTGTAGTGCAACCGCAAGATGCATTTGCATTGCTGATAATCAATGGTTCTTTACCAACATTTTTAAATTCAAAAACGTGTTCAGCTACAGGTCCTTCAGGAATTTTACCGAAATCATAAGTGCTGTTTTTATCTGTAAACAGAAATTTCGCAGCATTTTTATTTACAGCTTTTACAGGAGCAGTTGTTACAGGATTTTGAGCATTAGCTACACCTGCAAGGCCAATAGTAAGGCAAAGTGATAAAAGGATTTTTTTCATTGTATTGCTTTTTGTTTTAAAAATTTGTGGATTAGATTATAATTCAGGGTAAAAGTTTAATTAGTCTTGATCATGGAGTTGTTCTGAGGTACAGAACCTTCAGGTGCTTTTTCTACTTCGCCTTTGATAGTTAACACTTTCGTCCCGATATTGGAAGTTATGTTAATTGTTTTGGTAAAGGGTGCAACACGTCCTTGTGTATTATAAGAAGCTTTGATGGTTCCTTTTTTGCCAGGCAAAACAGGATCTTTAGAATAAGAAGGTGTTGTACAACCACAAGATGCACTCACATTTGAAATGATAATTGGTTCTTTACCGGTATTGGTGAATTCAAATTCATATTCAGCTGCCGGACCTTCAGGAATAGTTCCAAAATCATGAACCGGAAATTTAAAATGCATGTTCTCCGGAGTAGGAGCTTTTGCTGCTTCCTGTGGTTTAGCGGCAACTACTGGTGCCTGCGCCATTGCTGCATAAGAACCTGCCAACAGGGATAGGGATAAGATTATTTTTTTCATTAGGGTATTTATTTTTTAGTGCTTACAAAATTAAGTTGTTCCGATTTTTGAGCTGTTATTTGAGCGTTAAAGGCAGAAGCTTTTATGCAAGTGGTTTGTTATTTTTTAGGGGTAACTTTTCCTTTGATATAAAGTTCATAACGCTGTGCACCTCCGGGATTTTCTGCGTTGGAAGTTAAATAAACACTTTTTAGAAAATCGTTTGGATGACCTTCAGTGGTATAGGTAACCGCAATTTTTCCTGTTTTGCCCGGTAAGATCGGTTCTTTAGGATATTCAGGCGAAGTGCATCCGCACGATGCTTGTGCATTAGAGATAATCAAGGGACTCTTCCCTACATTTGTAAAGGTAAATGTATAGGTAACTTTTGGCCCTTCAGGAATTGTCCCAAAATCATGGGTATTGTCTTTTTCTTTAAATTTAAATATTGGCGCGGCAGAATTTGCAGCTTTTGTCTGGATTGCCTGTAGTCCTTGCCTTCCGGCAGAACTTGTGTTTACAGGATTTTGAGCAAAGGCTAAACCTGAAATGGTAAGCAGAAAGCCGCCTGTTAGAATGATTTTTTTCATAGTAAAAATGATATTTTGTAACTCAAAAATAATGACTGCCTGATTTTATGCCGTTATTTCCAAGTTAAGACAGTCTACCGTAACATTTCGCTAACCAACATCCAACTTCTACTTTTCGGTCAAAATGAAGAATCATTCCTTCTTTTTTGCCCTAAATTTGCGCACAGATGGATATCAATTGTACAAAAGAAGAACGTTTGCTTTTGGAACGTATAGGGTCTGCGGCAAAAGAATTGGATATGCCTTGTTACCTGATTGGTGGTTTTGTACGGGATAAGCTATTGGGTCGCAGTAGTAAAGATGCTGATATTGTTTGTATCGGAGATGGTATTGCCCTGGCAGATGCCGTGGCACAGACTTTTTCGCCGCCGCTTCATGTTAGTTTTTTTAAAACATTTGGTACTGCTCAGATAAAATTGCCTAATGGTTTTGAAGTTGAATTTGTTGGCGCCCGTAAAGAATCATACACTGAATTGTCCCGCAAGCCGGAAGTAGAAAGCGGTACTTTTGAGGATGACCAAAACAGGCGGGATTTCACCATTAATGCCATGGCAATCAGTCTTTCCCCTAAAGATTTTGGCACGCTCGTGGATCCATTTAACGGAACTGCAGATTTAGAATCTAAAACAATCCGCACACCGCTTGATCCTGATATTACTTTTTCAGATGACCCTTTGCGGATGATGCGAGGTATCCGTTTTGCGACACAGCTTGGCTTTACAATTGAGGAGGAAACCTTAGCGGCTATTGCCAGAAATAAAGAGCGCTTAAATATTATTTCCAAAGAAAGAATTACGGACGAGCTGAATAAAATTATCGCTGCAAAAGTTCCTTCGATAGGTTTTGATTTACTGTATAAAACCGGTTTGCTGGAAATATTTTTCCCCCAAATGGTATTGTTGGCAGGAGTGGAAATAATAGAAGGAAAAGGGCACAAGGATAATTTTTACCACACACTTCAGGTTTTGGATAATGTAGCTTACCGGAGCAATAATCTCTGGTTGCGGTGGGCTGCCATTCTTCACGATATTGCAAAGCCTGCTACGAAAAAATTTGAACCCGGCCACGGCTGGACTTTTCACGGGCACGATGCGCTTGGAAAGAAAATGGCCGGAACAATTTTCAAACAATTGAAATTGCCCTTGGGTGAACAGCTGAAATATGTAGGCAAGTTGGTTGCCCTTCATTTGAGGCCTATCAGTTTAACAAAAGAAGAGATTACAGATTCCGCCATGCGACGCTTACTGTTTGATGCAGGCGAAGACATTGAAGATCTGATGATGTTGTGTGAAAGTGATATCACCTCCAAGAACAAACAGAAGGTGCGCCGCTTTCTTGAAAATTTCGAGCTGGTAAAAAAGCGATTAAAAATTGTTGAAGAGAATGATAAAATCCGGAACTGGCAACCGCCAATAGATGGGGCAGAAGTAATGAAAATTTTCAATCTTCCACCATCGCGCGAAGTGGGTATTATTAAAACAGCCATTCGCGAGGCCATCCTGGATGGAATTATTCCAAACGAGTATGACGCTGCTTATCAATTTATGATGGGAAAAGCTACTGAACTTGGTTTGGCTCCTGCAGAAAAATAAAACATTTAACCAAAAAAGAACCGCTGCAAACAAATTGTCTGCAGCGGTTTTTTCTATTTTATTCAATCAAAAAAATCTATTCAAACTCTTTGTCAGCAATGCCTTTGTTGACATCAATGCTTTGAAGCTTGAAGTCGCCACCATTGGCTTTCATCATATAAGGAACTTTATATCCGTTTGCACCCGGCACTTCTCTGTAGTCAGAAAATTCAATCACTGTACCAGGATTGTCGCCCTCACCTGCACTCACTTGTTTTACAAGGAAGGAAGTTGCTACATCATAGTATTGGGAAGATTTTTTGCCTTTACTATCCGTAGCTTCAACAATATAAGTGTCTTTGCCATCGATTTGAACAATACCCTTTACAGCATATTTATCACCATACTTTTCAGGGTGAAGTTCTGCCTGCATGTCAGCCTGTTCTTTCATTTCAGCAACTTCTTCAGGGGTCATCGCAGCTTTTTGTCCACGCACTTCCTGTGTGCCTTTGTCGCCGTTCAATACCATTCTTTGTAAGTTCATTACGTTGCCGGCAGCATCCATATTGATAACCATTTTCAGTTTGCTTCCTTCTTTCTGGAAACTCATAATGGTAATATCAGCAGTTTGTCCGCCTTGAGAAATAGTGGCTTTGCGAATCATTTTTACATCTTTCAATGCATTCAAAGCTTTTTCGCCACCGATAGCATCAGCATATTTTTTCTGAATATCAGCAGCTTTTACATTACCTGCAGATTTAGTTTCAGAAGGAATGATGATGTTACCATAATTATCATAGTAAGTCACAATATTGTTTTTGCCAAAACGGGCAACTTTACTCGCTACTTCGTCTTTGCTGCCTACAATAATGATGTTTACATTTTTAGGATTCATGTATTTTTTAGCAGCTTCCTGAACATCTGCAGCTGTTACTGCATTCAGATTTTTCAGGTAGTTCTGGTAATAATCTTTTGGCAATTGGAAGCGCTCGATGTTGATAGCAAATTGAGCAACGCGCTGAGGAGACTCAAGGCCAATCGCAAAGTTTCCGCCAATGTAGTTTTTCGTGTTTTGCAAAGATTCAGCATCAACCGCTTCTGTCTGCAAACGTGCCATTTCATTCAGGATTTCTGCTACAGAGCTATCTGATACCGGATTGCGGGCTTTTGCTTCTGCAGAAAAAGAACCAATCAGGATGTCAGAATTCAGGCTGGAATAAGAACCATAAGTCCAGGCATGTTTTTCGCGAAGATTCAGGAATAAACGACCCTGAGAACCACCACCTAATACGGTATTTGCCACTTTTGCTGCAAACTCATCAGGAGCGCCTGGTTTCAAAACAACCGGTGCAGTTACGCTGATTACACTTTGCACTGCAGCATCACGTGGAACGAAGGCCACTTTTGGAGACAATGGTGCAGAAGGTGAACTGTACATTGCAACAGGAACGTCTTTCTTTACCCAGGTGCCAAAATATTTAGTGATTAATGGTTTTACTTCAGCAGCTGTAATGTCACCTACAATAGCCATATAAGCCACATTCGGGCGGAAATAGGTTTCATAATATTTCTTGCAGCGATCCAAAGTAATAGCATTGATAGTCGCTTCTGTTTCTACTTCTCCATAAGGATGGTTCGTTGTATAGTTCAACACTTTTTCAACATTGCTCATCATCGCATCAGGATCATTTTTGTTTGATTCCAGGCCGGAAAGCATTTGTGTTTTCAGTTTATCAAGTTCAGCTTGTTTGAAGTCGGAATTGATAATCATATCACTCAGCAACTCCATCATTTTAGCCTGATTTTTCTTCAGCCCTGATGCATACGCACCTTCAGCATTCGCTGAGATGTTGGCGCCGATGAAGTCGATTTCTTCATCCAGTTTGTCTTTGCTGCGTGTTTTAGTACCGCTGGTCAACAGTTCGCCAACAAAATCAGAATAGCCGGCCATCGAACCTTGAAGCTCCTGACGGATATCCAATTGGATAGACATAGAAACCGTTGGCATTTTGTGGTTTTCTACCACGAACACTTTCAGGCCGTTTGGCAAGGTGAAGGTTTCAGTTTTGCCTAATTTAATTTCCGGTGCCGGACCAGGTTTTGGTCTTTGGCTGCGGTCTAATGTTTGAGCCCATGTGCTTGCAGAGAGTGCAAGGGCCAATATGGAGAATGATATTTTTTTCATTGAATATTTTTTTCTTTGTGTAAAACGAAATGGATTGTTGCAAAGCAAAAGATTATTTCTTTTCCTCAGATTTTGGCAAATAATAAACGACCAATCGGTTTTCTTTTGTGAAGTATTTTTTAGCCACGCGCAACAAATCTTCTTTTGTTATTTTGGTGTAGCGCTGCAATTCTGTATTAACAAGATTCGCATCTTTAAAATAAGTGTAAGCAGTAGCAAGATTTTCTACAATACCTGCTACACGGCTGTTTTGACTGATAAAATCATTTTCAACCTGGTTCATCAGTTTTTTGTATTCCAGGTCAGAGATAACTGCAGATGTTACTCTGGCGATCTCAGCATCCATTGATTTTTCCAGATCTTCTGTTTTGATTCCCATATTGGCAATGCCGTACATTACAACAGCGCCCGGATCTTCGTTTGAAGAAGTGAAAGCACCAACAGCTACTGCTTTTTGTTGCTTATCTACGATTTCTTTCTGGAAGAAAGAGCTCTTGCCTTTAGACAGTAATTGATTCAACAATTCCAAAGCATAGTAATCAGGTGTTCCCATAGCCGGGCAATGGTAAGCAAGTATTACGGCCGGCAACTGTACGTTGTCATAAAAGTTTACACGTTTTTCGGCAGTTTGAACCGGCTCCACTTCTGTCGGGCGGGGAATCGCTTTAGTACCTTTTGGAATGGTAGAAAAATATTTGTCAATCAGCGTTTTTGTTTGTGCTTCTGTGATATCTCCACCAATTACCAATACCGCATTATTCGGTACATAAAAGGTTTTGTAGAAATCCATGAATTCACCAATTTTCGCCTCATCGATATATTGCTCTTTTCCGATAGGGCTCCAGCGGTAAGGATGCACCGTATAAAGGTTCTCGAAGATAACATTGATCAACTGGCCATAAGGACGGTTGTCATAGCTCTGTTTCTTTTCTTCTTTTACTACTTTTCTTTGAGTTTCTACGCCGATGTCGTCAATCTTGGCCTGGAACATTCTTTCTGATTCCATCCAAAGCGCAAGCTCCAGCTGGTTGGAAGGCATTGTTTCAAAATAAAATGTACGATCCTGGGAAGTGTTCGCGTTAAGCTGCCCACCATTGGCTTGTACCAATTTCATGTATTCTCCACGACCGATGTTTTCACTTCCTTCAAACAAAAGATGCTCAAAAAAGTGGGCGAAACCGGTACGTTTCGGATCTTCATTTTTCGATCCTACATGGTACATGACAGAAACGGTTACGATAGGTGTGGCGTGGTCTTCATGTAAAATTACATGTAGTCCGTTTGCCAGATCGTATTCTGTAAATTTAATTCTTCCTTGCGCGGCAGCGGCAGGTTTTGCGGCCGGTGCTGTTGCTTTTTGCTGAGCGATTGCTGGCGCACTGAGTAAGGATGTACCCAAAAGGAGCGCATAAAAAGCGTTTAACTTCATAAATTATAGTGCATTTTGATGGGGCGAAATTATCATTTTAAGACGTATGTTATTACTTTATTTTAAAGTTTTGCCGAATATCCCCCGAAACTTCACCCGCCAATGATGATATTTGCAGCATGATTGACACGGCAATATTTGATATGGATGGCTTGCTGCTGGATACAGAACCCTTGTGGACAAAGAGTATGCAACGAATTTCTGAAAAACATAAAATCCCGGTAAAGCCTCACCAGTTTAAAGAAACAACCGGCCTGAAAATACACGAAGTCGTTGCTTATTGGGCTATTAAATACCCCTGGCAGGGTAGTAGCGTTCACGAGGTTGCAGAAGAAGTGATAGACGATATTATTGAATTGTCAAAGATTGAGGGACGTGTGATGCCGGGTGTAATAAGCTTGTTGAAACAATTGCAGGAAATGAATTTCAAATTGGGTGTAGCAACATCTTCTCCTATCCGGATGTTGCACGAACTGATTCATTATTTTGAATTACAATCTTATTTTATAGAACTTTCTTCCGCTGATACAGTTGGCTTAGGGAAGCCTCATCCGGCGGTTTTTTTACATTGCGCAGTGCAAATGGGCAGTAATCCGCTGAATTGCGTGGTTTTCGAAGATTCAGTTAATGGGGTTATTGCCGGAAAGGCTGCACGAATGAAAGTCATTGCAGTTCCTGACGCTTTACATTTTGAAGATAAAAGATTTGGTATTGCAGATTTGAAATTTCAAAGCCTGGAAGAAGTAAATCCGGAAACTGATTTCAATTAATTTTTTTAATGAAAGAAGGCATAGGCAATTAAAATGGCAGCGGTAAATCCTGCAAGATCTGCTACAAGACCGCATATCAGAGCATGCCGCGAGTTTTTGATGTCTACACTGCCAAAATACACCGCCAGAACATAAAAGGTTGTTTCAGTTGTCCCCTGCAGAACAGCAGCTAATTTTCCCTGGAAGGAATCTACTCCATATTTTGTAATCACATCTACCATTAAGCCTCGCGCGCCACTACCGCTCAACGGTTTCATCAGACCGATAGGTATGGTTGGTACAAAGTCTGTATTCATCCCGCAGGCTGCCACAATTGTTGCAATCCCGTTTACAATGTAATCCATGCAACCGGATGTTCTGAAAACACTAATGGCCAAAAGCATCGCAATTAAATAGGGGACAATGCGGATTGCCGTTGTAAAACCTTCTTTAGCACCTTCAATAAAATTATCGTACACATTTTGTTTGCGCACAGCACCGGCCGTGATAAAAAGAATGACGATAAACATGATGAAACCGCTGCCAATGCTGCCTATTCGTCTGCTCATTTCATCCGGAGGCAGATGTGAAACCATAAAATATATTCCAACAATAAGTGCTGCAAATCCTCCAATGAACAATAATACCGGTAGTTTGAAAAGGTTGATTTTTTGAAAAATGGAAACCATAATCATGCCGGTGATAAAGGCCACAAATGTGGCAATTAATGTTGGCAGAAAAATATCGGCCGCGTTAAAATTGGTCAAACCTTCTTTGATAGCCAATGATTGACGCATGGCAATTACCGAGGTAGGAATAAGCGTTACACCGGCTGTATTCAGCACCAGGAACATAATCTGGGCATCACTGGCGGTGTCTTTCTTCGGGTTGATGCTTTGCAAATCTTTCATTGCGTTGAGCCCGAGCGGAGTTGCAGCATTATCTAATCCCAGCATATTGGCGGAGAAGTTCATGGTCATGCTACCATATGCCGGATGGTCTTTTGGTACACCTTTGAATAAGGTACGGAAAAACGGCGCTACACCTTTTGCAAAAATATTAATGAGGCCTGCTCGTTCACCAATTTTCATGATACCTAGCCATAAGGACATTACACCGGTAAGGCCTATAGAAATTTCGAATCCCGTTTTTGAACTGTCAAAAAGATTGTTCAACATGGTGCCAAACATATCCGCCTGTCCCAGGAATATAGCTTTGTAAGCCGCTACCAGAAAGCCGATCAGAAAAAATGCAATCCAAATATAGTTGAGCGTCATGAATATTTTTTATAGAAAGAGAAGACAGCAGTAAAACTAAAAATTTATTTTTGAAAGAGGTGTTTTTACATCGTGGTAAAATAACAATTGCCAATCTTCTTTTCGTCCTCTTTCTGCATACTGCTCCCGGAGTTCCATCGCTTTTCGTCCGTCAAAATCGTATTTGGCAATGTACTTGGTTTTGATTTGTTTGTACTGCGGTGCTTCATCTCCACCGAAGAAAAACTTTTGTTCGCCATCGTCTAACAGAAAAACAATGTGTTGAGGGCAATGTGCTCCGGAATGGGTGAATTGGATATACCCATCAATATCACCGGATTCTCCATCCAGCCAAAGAATGTTTTCCAGGCCTAATAAATGCTCAACATCCTGCGGTACATAGGATGGAGCACCTTTTTCAATAGCGAATTTTGCCTCTGGCCTGTAAATGCAGTATTGCGCAGAAGGAAAGGTGGCATGAACTTTCCCGTGGCCATCCTCAAATGTTGCTCCGCCAATATGGTCTTTGTGCAAATGGCTGAGCAAAACTTTGCTTACATCTTCAGGTTCATACCCTAGCTTCCGGATATTTTCGTGGATTTGTAAAACACCATCTTCGTTACTGAATCCTAGCCCTGTATCAAGAATCAGCAAGTCCTTTCCTGTGTCTATTAAGAAAGGTTGTATTTCTACCAAAAGGGAGCCGGTAGCTCTTTGTTCCAGCACATCCAGATGTTCCTTAAAAGGTATAAATTTTTTATCATGTCCGATAGTGAAAGTGCCTTCGGACAATGGGTAAACCTGAGTCATTATAAGTAAGTTCCTTTTTATTTAGTTCAACGGTAATTCTATCTCATAAGTTTTACCCTTTTTTGCTGGTAAGTTTCTCGCTCTCAGCCAGGGGTTCATCACTTTGAGAATCTTATAACTGCTACCGTGCTCGGCTGCGAAAGTAGCAAGATTTGTAATAGCAGTATCTACTGTTATTGTTTTAGTGCGTAATGGTCTGTAAGTGTCTTCCGGTTGAAGGATATAACCCCAAATGGATGCAGAACTAATCAGATTTTTAAAGGCGAGTATACGATAGATGTAACGATTTGTTTCTTCGGGCAGTGCGATGTCATAATAATTCATGCTTCCCTGAAAAGTTGCATGACCATTGTATCCGCCCATCCCACAATTATAGGATGCAGCTGCTGCAGTCCATGACCCGAATTTATTATGTGCTTGTATGAAATATTGACATGCAGCCTGAGTGGCTTTTTTAAGGTTATAACGTTCATCTACTTCAGCGGTTATTTCCAGTCCGAATGAAGGGCCTGTGCTGTTCATGAATTGCCAATAGCCTTGTGCACCTGCTGAGGAGGTTAGGTTTTGGAGATTACTTTCAGCAACACAGAGATATTTGAAATCATCCGGGATTCCATAAGCTTTTAGTTCTTTTTCGATAACAGGAAACTGCCGATAACTAAGCTTAAGGATATACATGAGCGACCCATGCATATAGTAGTTCATCAGAAGCTCCCTGTCATATCTTTCACGAACTTCCCAGCGATCCAATGGAACGGCCTCACCAGCAAAATTTGCTTTGGACGGTAGCTGTGGCGCATACCATTTGTATTGCAAACGACCATCCTGTTTTACTTCAACAGATTCTTCATTTTTGTCTGCTTTATTGAAGGCAATTAAGGATACCATTGCTGCACCTAAAACAAGCCCCAAACCCAAATATTTTATTGCATTACGATTCATAATTCACTCCATTTATAAGAATGAAGTTACAGTATTAAGCACAAAAAAAAAGACCGGCAATTGGCCGGTCTTTTAAATTTTTATTGAAATATTATCGAATCAGTGTAACATCACCTTTCTTCTCATAATAAATGCCGTCCAGACATTGATATTTGATGTAGAATTGGTAAGTACCCATATCCTGAGGCTTTCCGCCAAATGTACCATCCCATCCTTCCTGATCAGTGTTTGAAGATTCGTATACTACTTGTCCCCATCTGTTGGCTACCCGGAAGATAGCAATGTCCTGGCGTCCGTCACGGATAGGTCTGAAAATATCATTTTTGCCATCATTGTTTGGTGTGAAGGCGTTAGGGAATCCCATTTCGCAACAAGCTTCAACATTAACGAAAATACTGTCAGATAATTTACAGCCAAAAGCAGTGGTAACGTCTACTCTAATAAATCCGGGATTACCAATTCTGTCTGCGGCGATATGAGTAGTATCGTTTTGGAAATAGAATGAAGGCCACCATTTATAGGTGTAAGTCAAATCCTGATATGCTGTGAAAATCAAAGTATCCCTTGAGCAAAGTTTACCATTTACAAAGGCTGTATCTCTACCATAGTTAGTCACTTTTTGCGTGCTTAATATTTTGGCTGTAGGTGCTTCATGAACCAAAACGGTATCTGTGATGTCTAGTGAAGGGCAAGTGCGGTGATAAACTGTAAGATGCAATACTTTATATCCGGGAGTTGTCCAAACGACACCATAAGGTCCGCCGTTCATTGTTTCATTTACCAGGTATCCGCCATCCCAGTTCCAGTCGAAACGATCTACGTTCGGTGTTACAGTATCAATTGTAATCGTAACCGGAACATTAACACAGGAATTGGTTACAACTGTATCGATTATTGCTGTTGGTGCAGGACGGGAAGTAATCGTGTCGTTAATGCGGAACGTAGCGCATTTTCCGTTGTTTACAAACAAGCTGACTACTTTTTCTCCGGGAGTGTTGAAGCGGAATACAACTGGTCCCTGACCTCCTCCGCTTTCCAGTGTTGCATCGTTTGAGAACCATTTATACTCATAAGTGGAAGGTGCACTTCCAAAATAATAGAAAGTTGCAGTGTCATATTGACAAACAAAAGGTTTGCTATGTAAAATCAATCCGTTAGGTTGCTCATACACAATTACTCTTACTCTTGCTCTGTCGCTTTCGCAGCCATTGATTGTCTGACTTACATAATAGTCCAATGTATCAGGGAAACCTGTTGGCGGAATAGGGCTGATTGTGCTTGCAACTCCACCGGCTGAATCAAGATACCATTTCAAATTAGTTCCTTTTGCTGCAAGATCAGGCACCTGAAGCTGGCAATAGGTAACCGGAGATGTTACAGATGGAGGCGCTGGTTTAAGCAAAACATTCACGACTACTTTTCCACGGTCACTAACACAACCATTAATAGTTTGTGTGATATAAAAGGTTGATGTATTTGGAGTATGGGTAGGTAATTTTGGTGCTGTAGTATCACCGAATCCACCAACAGGAACATTATACCAAATCACATTTTTTCCGTCAGTTTTCAGGGTTCCGTCTGCTTCGTATTGGCAAATATTTGCGTTTAATACATTAGGAACTGGTGGTTTAGGATTTACCACAACATCTACCGCAAGTGGCGTAGATGTACGGCCACCTGAAGTTACTGTTACATAATAGGTACCGGTTAAAGAAGGATCTGCGTCTACAAAAGTGATTTTCGGTCCGACTCCGGTAAATCCACCCGGGCCAGTCCACGTAAACACAACAGGCGTATCAGCTGTGCTAAATGCATTCATTACAACAGAATCGTGTTCGCAAACTGTCAATCTGCCTGTTACGGTTGGTTTGCCAAAGGGTAAAACATTTACTGCATAATCCTGAGTTTCTCCGAAATTATATAATCCGCACGGTGTAATATCAGATAACAATGAACCCTGTCCGTAAACAATTCTCATTGTGGTTAAGCCTTTTTTCGCTGTAGTTGGGATTGTAAAAGTTCCACTTGCATTTTGAGGGTTAGGTTGAACTGCACTATAGGTATTGGCATATACCATTTCAGACAATTCATAGGTTGCGCTTTGGTTAAAGTCAATCCAAACTTTTACAGCACGTGCTTTGTTGAATGTATCGCAAGAACCAAGACGGATATTAACGGTATATTCTGTACCTGGCTCTACTTCTGCAGGAGCAACGCTTGCTGTGAAGTCTTCATACAAGCCGGCACCTGGTGCACAAGGTGTAGCATTGAACATAGCAGAAAGGCCAACACTCAGGATTTTTTCCTGTAAATTACTTTGAGATTCTGAAGTGCAATCACATTTGTAAGGTGCTGCCTGATTAACCAATATAGGTTTTGAAGTATCAGACATTGACGAAAACGTACAAACAACTACACAACGATAATAAGTAGCTTCAGTTTGGTATACCATTTTGTTCACTTTGGTGCCGGAAACCGGACCAATATTCGTCCAGGGACCGGTAAGTGAAGGACTCATCTGCCATTGGAAGGTAAGCCCAAAAGATAAAGAATTGCTTTTCAGGCTCAACTCAATACTGTCTGTAGACAATAAACAAAACTCAGGTACTGAAGATGCAGCTATGCCTGCGCTTGGTTTAAGCTTACAGGTGTCGCTGTTCATTCTGAATTGAATATTCGGGCGATTTGAGCTAGGATTTCCTAGACCTTTTGTCGTTGCATTATGATCGCACACTGCTATACCCGCAGTGGTAGAAGCTGCCCTTACATATGTACGTGAAGCGCCATTCCATGTTGGATAAAAAGTAAGAGGGTCAGAAGGGTAAGCTATGAGGTCACCTGGGGTTGTCCATTCTGTGGATGCATTTTTATTGTCAACACCAGACCAGAAGCAGGTACTTACAAGAATATTATCTGTACCGTTCCAATAGTAGGGGGAAGAAAAATTAAAGTTATTCCATCCAAGCATGGGAAGATAAGCGAGGAACTTATCGTAGTACCGCAATTCCGGGTCAGGAGCAAATTCATTAAATAAAGTTCCGGTAGGTCCGGTAGTTGCTGCAGATGTAGGGGATCCAACAAAAAATTTCAAAGCCGTATGGCCTGTGGCAAAATTTGTATTAGTTACCAAAAAGCCCATTGTATCAATCCAGCCTGGTTTCATACCTGCTGCCAGCAACTCCGCAGCTCTGTATATGTACTGCGCCCTTTGTCCTGCATTGTCGTTGCCAAAAGGAGTAGGATAGGTAGTGACTGTATTTGAACCTCCTCCCACTCCAACTTTCACAAATTGTGCCGAAGCATTATACTGAGTGCTCAATAATAAGGCTCCTGCACAAATCAACTTCTTGGCAAACGAATAATGATGGCTCAGGGTTTTGATAAATCTTTTATTCATCGTGTTATGTTTTTTAATAAATATTTGCTCCACTATTTTTTCAATAGTTAAAACGCCCTTAAAATTAGGTAGATTTTCTGTAAAAAAGAAACCCTTTTTTAAAACTATTTTTTACTACTATGTATTCTTCTTCTAAAAATTCCGGTTCAATTTAGTTTTGTTTTACAAATGAAGTGACAAATCGTTTGCCATCAGTATAGACAACGCAATAATAGATAGCATCAGGCAGGGTAGAAACGGATATGTTCAGATAACCTTTTGCAGTTTCTGTTTGCACCTGTTTCACTAATTGCCCCATAGCATTATAGATATATACTGACGTGTTTTTTTCAAATAAGGTTGGGTTTAATGTGATGTTAATTTCGGTTTTTGCAGGGTTCGGGAATACTGTTAACTTCGGTTCCTGGTACTCTTGTTCTATCATTCCCACAGTTTTAACCTGTTTGAATAAATGGAGGCCTCCATACACATTTCCCACAATCATATCATAATTTCCGTCACCATCAATATCTGCAACTGTTGGTGCCGACATGTAAGTGTTGGTTTGTGGATAATCGGATAAAATATAAGAATAGGCGCTATCTAAACGTTTGAAAGTTCCAAAAATAGCGCCGCCCTGAAAATCTGTAAAACGGAAAATCCTTCCTGAACGGCTACCCATCAACAAATATTCTCTGGGGGAATTATCAATTTTTCCAATAAATGGCACACTGTGCCCGATAGTCAGTTTCTCGGGATCCGATTTCGCAAATCCAAGCTGGTCATTGGTGAAAATATAAGTTGAGACACCAGGGGTTGTGCTGGTGTTCTGGTAATAAATAAGATAACCTTTCTGGTCGCCCAGCACCAGGTCATTAACGCCATCCACATTCATATCATATACCAGCGGTACAGAATATCCATTTGTCACAATTGCATTTCCGGAAGCATCTTTTACTGCAGTTGGAGTACCGGACCA
The DNA here is from genome assembly GCA_002482815.1 of Bacteroidetes bacterium UBA7688. Taxonomy (GTDB): domain Bacteria; phylum Bacteroidota; class Bacteroidia; order Chitinophagales; family Chitinophagaceae; genus Rurimicrobium. Next base: position 18,115 of record DLGS01000349.1, on the reverse strand, counting down.
ATTGGGCATGGCTGTAGGCGTTAATGCTGTGTTCTTAATATAGTGCACAGATCCGTCATTGTGACCCATCAGGAAATCAGCTTTGCCATCGTTATCAACATCACCAACCCCAATAGATATACCTTTATATTTTTTGAAGGAAAGTGAAAGGAAATCATTGGTAATCAGCTGAAAAGCAGGATTTCCTGCTGTGCTTACATTTTGCAGATACATAACTTTACTGAAGAACTGACCTGTTAGTGCATCGTAATATCCGCGCGAGCCTACAAACAAATCAGGTTTCCCATCTTTGTTATAATCATAAAGAAAAGGGTATGAGCCGGTACCTAAATCCAAAGCATCTGAAACCATAAAAGTATCTGTCTGGAACTTGAAAGAAGGAAATTTATCTGTTCCGATATTTTTATAGTATTGGCTGCATTTATAATTTTCAGAGGTAAGCTGTGCATTGGGAGACACCATCAAATCACGATTCCCGTCTCCATCTATATCCACATGAAATGCTGCTGCCCATTGGGCAATTTTTACCGTATCGCCAAGGGTTGTCCAGGTGGTGTCCTGAAAAACCATGGTGTCGCGTGGGCCGGCCGGCGATTTACCATTCCGCAGATAAACCATATAATTGAAGGCTCTGTGTCCGTCTAATACATCATAATCATCATCACCATCCAAATCAATAAGGCAAGGAGTATTGCCACCATCAGTAATTTTTCCGGTTGAAGGTTCTCCACCAGTTGTCTTCATCAGGGATGAATTGTCACAAAAAACACCAAGATCGTGCGTGCGCAGATAAGATTGCTTCATTTTTCCCCAACACCTGTCTGCCAGCCTGATGGTAATGGTATCGGAAGGCTTGCCCAGTTCTACCTGCATATTCTGGTACCAGTTCACATAATAGCCGTCTCCATAATAGGATATAAAATCAAGGTCCCCGTCAAAGTCTACATCCACAATGGATGGTATATCGCCCGGATTTACTTCTGCGTTGATATATCCAATCAGCAGTTTATCATTATTATAATAAAGGGCTTTATATTTTGTAAAGCAGAGCTCATTTGAAGCATTATAGTAGCCTTTATGAACGGTAAACCCCAAGCCTCCGGATTCAAAGAGGTCTTCGATACCGTCTTTGTTGTAGTCTTTCAAAATTAAATAAAAGCTGCATTGAGGAAAATTCCTGGCGTATTGTGGTCTATATCTGTAATTGGGAGAGGAAGGACTACCGTAATTAATAAATGTTTTGACTGAAAACTGATCCGGTTGATAAACAACTAAATCCAAAGTGCCATCATTATTAAGATCGGCATTCGCAAACTGCGGATTATTGAAACCTCCACACCACGCCAGTGTTTTTTGAATACTGCCTTGCGTAACCGCTACAGAAGAGTCTTCTTCATATACCCGGCCCTGAAATTGAGCCTGCGAGTGGAGGCCACAAAGCAGAAGAACTCCTGTGGATAGTTGTTTCAATGTTTTCATCGGGTAAATAATTTTACTTTTTGGGTGTAAATAGAAATGTGGGTTTATTTGTTTTCGTATTTCATCAAAGGGGAATCCGGTTCGTTTAAAAATAAATTATACACTTTATTATCTACAAATGAAGGGAACAATTTATTGAACCAAACTGCCATTTTTCCCTGAATTGTCATCACTAAAGTACGTTTTCTTTTGCTCATAGCCACAATGATGCGTTTTGCACACTCTTCTGCCGACATTAATTTACCTTCTTCCAAAGGCGTTTCCTTTTGGGCTTTTCCATCGGCGCTCAGTGCTGTGTTTCTGATATTTGAAGCAGTAAAGCCCGGGCTGACCCACATTACATGTACACCTGTGTGCAGCATTTCTGTACGCAAAGATTCTAAAAACCCTTGCATTGCAAATTTTGAGGCTGAATAACCGGTCCGTGCGGGCAGACCTCTGTATCCTGCAATGGAGGAAACGCCGATAATTACTCCCTTACTTTTCAGAATAGATGGCAGACAAAATTTGCTCATATATACAGTGCCCCAAAAATTAATATCCATCAATTCCCGCAACACATTTAAATCCAGATCTTCGAATAAAGCACGCATGCTGATACCGGCATTGTTGACCAGTACATCAATCGTTCCCCATTTCTCAATGACTTCTTCTGCAAATCGTTTACAATCTTCCTCTTTACTCACATCTGCGGAAATTAATAATATTGTTTCAGCCGTGTATTTAGCAAAAGCATCATTTAATTTATCAGCCTTGCGTGCACAAAGAGCAACTTTGGCTCCCAGTTGCAGCATTTGCAAAGCCAAAGCTTTTCCGATACCCGAAGACGCCCCTGTAATTACTATTACTTTATTGTGAAATGTCATAAAAAGATAAAAAAATCGTTTACAAAAATATAGTATTTGAGAGAAGTATTTTTATAATTAAAGTCCTGTATTTTCGCTACACTTACATTTGTAACAACAGTTTATTTTTCCTCCTTAAAATTATCGCTCTTGACAGAAATAATCATTAACCTTGAAACAATTAACCCCATTGAATTTGTAGGGGTGAACAACAGTAAATTCGATATTCTTAAAAAGCGTTTCCCCTCGCTAAAAATCCTCTCAAGGGGAACACAGTTAAAAGTATCCGGCAAACCGGAAGAAGTAGAAAGCGCATCCGTTAAAATCAATCAGATCATCAGTTACCTGGAGAGGAACGGACATGTCTCCGAAAATTATTTTTCCCGCATTTTGGGCGATGATGAACTGGGCGAATTAACAGCAGAAGAGCTTTCCAGCGGCGATGTGCTGGTATTTGGCCCTAACGGAAAAGTTATCCGTGCCAAAACGCCAAATCAAAAGCTGATGACCACCACTTCTGATAAGAATGACATCACTTTTGCAATCGGACCTGCAGGAACCGGTAAAACGTATACGGCTGTAGCACTGGCAGTGCGGGCTTTGAAAAATAAAGCTGTCCGGAAAATCATTTTGACAAGGCCAGCCGTAGAGGCGGGTGAAAACCTTGGTTTTTTGCCGGGTGATTTGAAGGAAAAAATTGACCCGTACTTGCGTCCTTTATATGATGCACTGGACGATATGATTCCTGCAGATAAACTGAATTATTACATGACCAATCGTGTCATTGAAGTTGCACCTTTGGCCTATATGCGAGGCCGGACACTTGATAATGCCTTTATTATTCTGGATGAAGCTCAGAATACTACCGATTTGCAGCTAAAAATGTTCCTGACCCGGATTGGTGCCAATGCAAAAGCTATTATCACCGGTGATATTACCCAGATAGATTTGCCAAAGAACATGAAATCCGGCCTGGCCAAGGCTGAACGAATCCTGAGTAATATTGATGGAATCGGATTTATCAAGTTGGACGAAAGCGATGTAGTGCGTCACCGATTGGTGAAACAAATCATCCGTGCATACGATAAAGCCCAGGTGGAAGAAGAAAAACAAGAGGAAGCGGAGAAAGAACAAAGACGCAATAAATATCGCAGCGAATAATTTTTAAAGTAGCCTTTGACATTTTAATTTTTCTATCTACCTTCGGAACATCAAAAAATACACAATGAAATTATTTAACAGCCTGGTTTTTTCGACAGCAATTGTTGCACTATTAGCATTTTCTTCCTGCACCAAAGAATATACCTGTCAATGCACAATTACTTATTCGGGCGTGCCTGGTTTGCCAGACAGCAATGTGAGGGAATATCCGATAACAGACACGAAGAAAAATGCCAAAACAGCTTGTGAATCAAAATCAGAAACTTTTGAGAAGGATAATATCAAGACCGTAGAAACCTGCGTTCTTTTTTAAAATCAGTTCAAATTCATCAACTTTGTGGCAGCAGATCTTTTTCTGCTGCCTTTTTTATTGATGATAAATACGGTTATATCATTTTCTAAATCAAAAAAAATATGGATCAGATAAAATGGACCCCCATCTTCAAAACAAATAGAATGTTTGAAGCGGAGCTGATGAAAAATAATCTTGAGCATTCAGGAATTCCTTGTGCAATCATTAATAAGCAAGACCGCTCTTACCTTGCTTTTGGCGAAATAGAAGTGCATGTACCTGAAGAACAAAAAGAAGAAGCTTTGAGTATAATCAATCAAAAATCAGCAGATACAGAATAACACAGATATGCGCATTTCAGTTTTTACAAAAGTAGTTTTAGCATCCGTTTTTTTAGCATGTAGTTTTTTTACAGCAAATGCCCAAACACCGGATTATGTGGGTCAGAAAGGTCAGCTTTATTTGTCCTGGGGTTATAACAAGGAGTGGTACACGCTTAGCAATATCCATGTCCGGCAGGAATCGCTGGGCAACGATTATACCTTCAAAAATGTAATTGGAAAAGACAAGCCCGGATGGAATGATAAGAGTATTTTCAAACAACCTGTTTCCATTCCTCAATACAATTATCGACTGGGGTATTGGTTTAAAAATAACTGGGCGATTGAAATTAATTTTGACCACACAAAATATCAGGTAGACCAGCAGCAATTGTTGCACATCGAAGGGAAAATGAATTTTCAACCTGTCGATACTTATGTTATTAACCGGGGAAATTTAGTGTGGCAATTGAATAATGGCGCGAATTTCTTTCTGTTCAATATTGTGCATCGCATACAAGTGCCAAAAATGCAGTACAAAAATTTCAACGTTTCTCTTTTGATGAAGGGCGGACTAGGTTTTATGGTGCCCCATGTAGAAAATACCATTTTGGGGAATAATAATACGCCAGGATTTCAGTTAGGTGGCTGGGATGTGGGCGTTGAAGCCGCTTTGCGTTTTACCTTCTTTAAATATGCTTACCTTGAGTATTGTAACAAAGCTGTGTATGCCCGATATAGTAACCTCAAAATCTATGAAGGTCAGGCACGGCAGGCATTTGGTTGTTATGAAATGATTGCAAATATTGGAGTGAATTTTCCAATTTGTAGTAAGAAACAGGCTCAGGTAACCCCTGTACAAAACGAATTAACTCCTGCACCCTGAGAATGAAAAAGAAATTATTAGGTTTTCTGTTTACTATTTCTTCCGGGTTGGTTATCGCGCAGTCCAATCAGTTTTCGCGGCCCAAATTGGTTGTTGGTATTGTGGTCGACCAGATGCGCTGGGATTATCTTTACCGGTATTATGAGCGATTTGGAAATAATGGTTTTAAACGATTATTGAAAAATGGATTTTCCTGCCAGAATACTTACCTCAATTATATTCCATCCTACACTGCACCCGGGCATACAAGTATTTTTTCCGGCGCTATACCAGCAGTTCATGGAATAGTGGGTAATGATTGGGTGGATCAAAAAACCGGTAGAAATCAGTATTGTGCACAGGACGATTCTGCAAGAGGAATTGGCGGAAGTCAGCAAGCCGGCAAAATGAGTCCGAGGCAAATGAAGACCACTACAATAGGAGATGAATTGAGATTGGCAAGTAATTTCAGGTCGCGGGTATTTGGTGTTGCCTTAAAAGACCGGGGTGCAATTTTTCCGGCGGGGCATACTGCAAACGGAGCATTTTGGTTTGATGACAGTACGGGCAACTTCATCAGTTCAGATTTCTATGGTAAAAATTTACCCGCCTGGTTGACATCTTTTAATAACAAAAAATGGCCTGAATATTATTTGGGTAAAAGTTGGGAAACGCTTTATCCAATTGAATCTTACACACAAAGTATTGAAGATGAAAATAATTATGAAGAGCTGAAAACGGGGGAACTAAAACCTGTATTTCCTCACCTTGCAACTGCGGATAATTTTAAACAAATCAGGAGCTTGCCGCAAGGAAACACCCTCACTTTTAAGCTGGCAAAAGAAATATTAACTCAGGAAAAGCTCGGGCAGGGTAGTGCAACCGATATGCTTACTATCAGCCTCTCCTCTACAGATTATATAGGGCATGCTTATGGCCCGAATTCGATTGAGGTTGAAGATATGTATTTGCGATTGGATAAGGATTTTGGCATTTTCTTACAGTATCTTGATGATGAAATTGGAGAAGGTAATTATGTTATTTTTCTGACTGCTGACCATGGTGGTGCGCATAATTCCTCTTTTCTACAAGACAGAAAAGTGCCGGCTGGAATTTTATCAGAATACGATTTGAAAAAAGAGTTGAATGCATTATTGAAAACTAAGTACGGAAGTGATTCTTTAGTGAGAGCCGTAATGAATTATCAGGTTGTTTTGAATTTACCAATGATTGAAAGGAAAAAATTGAATGAAGAACTTATTCGTCACACAGTAATCAAGCATTGTGAAGCACTATCCGGAATGGCTTATGTGATTGATCTTAATCATGTGAATGAAAGTCAGGCTCCTTCATTTATGAAGGAAAAATTGCTGAATGGTTATTGCGCTATAAGATGTGGTATGATTGCTTTGATTTATGAGCCAGCCTGGTATTCAGATGGCCCGAAAGGAACGACACATGGCACCTGGAATCCTTATGATACGCATATTCCATTGTTGTGGTATGGATGGCATATTCCAGCTGGAGAAACTTTTGAGAAAACAGAAGTGACGGACATCGCAGCAACTTTAGGAGCTTTATTGCATATCCAGATTCCAAACGGGGCTAATGGAAAAGTAATATTTCAGGGTCAGTAATGACTAATCCTGATTTTCTTCTGCATCCCTTTCTGCAAGGCGCTCGATGCGTTGGTTGCGCATATGCAGAATCGTATCTTGAACCATTAATTTTACCGTTCCCCAAATGATAGTGATGTCTAACCAAAAGCTCTGGTTATTTACATATTTGAGATCAATGATGGTACGTGCTTTTACATCCTGAATGGTGTTGACGTGGCCTTTATAACCATTGATTTGAGCAAGCCCGGTAATCCCCGGTTTTACTAAATGTCTGTTTTGATAATTGGTAGCGATTTTGTCAAACTTTTCATTATCGCTGATCATATGTGGTCTTGGTCCAACAACACTCATCTCGCCCCTCAGCACATTAATAAACTGTGGTAATTCATCTATGCTGCTGTTACGGAGGAATTTTCCCACTTTTGTAATCCGGTCATCATTGGTCACTGCTGCTTGCGTATCAGCATGCTGATTTGCCACCATTGTCCTGAATTTGATACAATCAAAAATGGAATTGTTCAGGCCGTTTCTTTTCTGGATAAAGAATATCGGACCTCTGCCCTCCAGCTTGATTGCAATAAAAACAATTGGGAAAACAATAGGGAAAATGATAAGGATAACTAATAATGAAAATACAATGTCAAACATACGCTTGGCCATTTGATGTATTTTATAATTAGTCATTTTGATTTGCAATTCGAGGGGTTGTTTGGGTATTAATTGTTGCTGGCTATAACTCATTTTCATGGGAATTATAAGGTGAACGTCCTATGGCAGGTGGTAATTATCTGAAATTAAATTATTCATTCTACAAAGAAATTAAGAAGTGATTGCCACATTAATTTTACAAAATCAAATCATTAATTCTATTTTAATTTTAAAATCTTGCGCTGCGAAGTTACTGATAAATTTTAAAAGAATTATAGTGCATTTTTGTTTTGCCAGCTTATTAGTTTTTCTTTAAGCGTGTTGAAGATATACTCTTCAGAAAAAATCGATTTGATTTTTTCTGAATTGGTCATCTTTGCATTCGAAAAGAAATCTTCATGTTTATCACGATGAGCGATAATCTGGTGAATATCTTGCGGATTATCAAAATACAAAGCATCCATACCTAATACACTTTTGTTGAAAATGTTATTATGGGCTACAATATTGCATGAACAAGCCATAGCTTCTAACAGCGACGGATTAGTACCGCCTACGCTATGCCCATGAAAATAAGCCATTGAGTAGTGCCTTATACTATCCAGTTCAGGTTTGTTATACACTGCACCGATAAATTTTACATGTGGAAATTCTGCATATTTTTCCTGTAACTGAATGCCATATTTTGTTTGTGCGTTTCCGATTACAATTAATGGAAAATCAAATGATTTGCTAACGTGCCCATCAATAATCATTTCGATATTATTTTCCGGTTCTAATCGGGCTACTAAAAGATTATATTGATTTGGTACTAAAGAATAAGATTTCAGAGCATCGACAGCAAAACTATCGGGGATTTCAGCAGTGTAGGCAGAATAAAATGAATTTGTTTTGTATTTTTCATCCAGATATTTTTTTATACCCAGAGAATCTGCAATCAAAAAATCGCTTCTTTTGACTGCTACCTTTTCGGCATACATCAAAAAATGCTGAACATATTGGTTGTACTTACTTCTTTTCCATTCCATTCCATCCATATTTGTAACAATGATGGTGTTTTTAGGGAATAGAAAATTGAAAATGGAGCTGCTGGTATAGCCAAGCTGATAAACAAGGTCAAATTTTTGTTTCCGGGTATCAAGAATGCAACCTAAATCGTAAAGAAACTGTCCTACTGTACCCAGGCTTTTTTCAGGATCAAAAATATGCTTGATTTTGACACCTTTATATTCTTTCTCCTGGTACGGATGATTATGAGAATTATAGACAGTGACATCCCATCCCTGCGCTGCAAGATAAGCAGACAATAGCTCTGCATATTGTTCGAAGCCACCATAATGGTTCGGAATTCCGCGGGTACCTAATAATGCAATCTTCATTAAATGATCTGCTTTTTCTGTTTTTTGCTATATATTATCTGGTAACCCAATAAAGTATTGAAAAATGCAAAAAAGAAAATTCCTTTGTTGGCATCAATAATATTTTCAGTTATGAATCCTATGCTCAGTAAAATAAGAAAAGCGGTGTAGACAAAACTATTGGCTGAGATGGCAAGCCTGAAAAAATAAATCATCATTGCCAGGAATATAATCGCTCCAACAATCCCGTTTTTTATTAATATGGATAAGTATTGATTATGGGTATTAAATTCTTCTTTAAATGAGACCATCATGCCTTTTTCTTTATAAGAGTTCATGAGGTTTGAAATTTCATCTCCCGATCCATAACCAATGACGGGTTTTCGTTTTATCAAATCAATAGCACAGACCCATCGCATAATACGTGGTTCCGGATTTTCAATTGTATATTGGTTGTCGGGTTTAAGATCACCAATCAGGTCGGTGGAAAAACGATTAAAGATATAATTGTTTTGATTGATAAATAATAAGGATGAGCCAAACAATACGACGATTCCCAAAACATAAATAAGCTTGTTTTTCAGCCGGAATAATGGGTAAATAAAAAGAATAATACAGAGCAAAGCCAACATTGTATTTCTTGATGCCATAAAGTAAAGACCTATCAATAAAATTATCAAAGCAACAAATATTGGTATTCTCCTTAAAAATGAAATCCTTGGAATAAGATCAATCAAAAAGATGATGGATAATGCTACATAAATTGACAGATAAGTTGCGTGGATACCTAAGGGATGGGTAAAACTATGATTGTATAAACGAGGTAAATTTAATGATTTTATAGACCAGTGGTTGCTTTGTAAAAAAACAAAATTCGGATATAATAAAAATAAAACTGCTGCAAAACAGCTAATTGTAAAGAAAATAAAAATTGCATTTATTTTTTTTCTATCCCAATATGTAGCTAAGGGAAGTAAAAGAGGCAAGACAAAAATCAGCAACTGCCGCTCTAACAAATAAGATGCTCTTTGCAAATCGGTAGAGTAAAAATAGCCAGCAACATTGAGTAAGAATATGATACTGAATATCCACCAGGTTTTTGGAATGAGCTTTAGTTTATCTTTTCGGATTGAAATAATACCAAAGAATGCAAGCGGATATACTGCTAAAGTGGAGTAAAGCATATTATAGGGCAATAAAACCCCAAAAAGTATCACAAAAAAATAAGCAGCCTTTTCGGCAAAATTTTGAATAAACCGAATCATCTAAGAAGGACAAAATTAATAAATAAAGAGCAGTAATTTTTATTTTTTAAGGATAGAAGATGCTTTATATATATATGGTTTTTAATTGTCTTGCCAATTATTTGTTCCGTTCTGATATGAAATCTTATTTTTACAAAAATTATTACCCATGTCTTTATTGACGGAAAAGCCAGCCGGAAAGAAAACATTATCTTCAAATCAGGAGTCATCAATTTGTTTTTTTTATAATTTTACAGTTGCCTTTCTTCAGGGCGACAGACGAAATAATCAAAAATGAAAATAGAAATACTTTAAATACGTAATATTTGTATATTTTAATATAAAGTATAGTTCTGCGTCATCTCATATTTAGTCGTCTTCATTGTATTTTAACTACCTGAATCCTATTAAATTTGCTGAAATTATTTCAATAACGTTGAGTCTGCTAAACCCGACTCCATTTTTTATGTTACAAAAGATCAATTCCGACATAAGATCGACTTTCAATAAAGCAATAGAGAAGTATCAAATAGACCTGACTATACTATTAATCTTATGTGTGGTTGCCCAACATAGCTTTTTGATAAAGTTTATCGGAATTTTTATCCTGGCAATTTTTCATTACAAAGTGCTGTATAAGGTCGATTTCAGAAAAATTCCCTTGTTTTACACCCTTTTGCCAAGCCTGGAGTTAATTAAATTTTTCTTCATTGATCCTAATTATACAAACGGTCGTGTAGTACAGTTTCTGATCGGGATGATTTATTGGATAAGTTCTTTATTTCTGTGCAAATTGATTTATAATCAGATTAATACAAAGCCTGTTATAAATATATTCAGGTCTCTTAAATTTTTCACACTGATTAATTTTGTCGTTTCAGTGTACCAATTTCTGAAAATTTGCTTCATTGAAGGCGTAATTAATCCTTACAATACAGGTCATCATCATCCATATGGCGTTTCCTCAGGAGATCTGATAACAGGATTATTGGGCGGTGTACATTTAACCAATGTATTTATTTGTTTGATTCTGATCCTGTTTTATGTTCATAAGCGAAATATGGTATTCATGCTTTTAAGTCTGATTCCATTTTTACTTTGTGGAAGTAATTATGGTTCAATGGTATTATTACTATGTTTGGGCGTCTATTTTTTAATCAGTAATGAGAGAATGTATGCCTTTAAAATGTCCTCCATAATTTTTTTGATTATAATAGCTTTTTATGGCGTGATTACTCCTTATAATGCACATCATACTTTAGCAAAACTTGAAAGTATTATTACAAGAAAGCCGGTAGTGGACGAAGCGTATCAGCAGGAGGTCGACAATACTACATTATTAAATTACCAAAAAGGTTTCAGAGACAAGGCGCATCTCAGCAAAAGTCAAATGGAAACGGTGGAAAGAATGGAGAGACGAAAAGGAATGATTTTGTATGACTTCTTTGTTGTTCCCGGGAAGAAAACATCCTATAATCAAACTTTCAGCTTTCTTAAAAGCAATCCTAAATACCTGCTGTTTGGAGCAGGGCTTGGCAGATTTTCCTCCAATATCGCGTTCAATTTTTCAGGGATAGTAGATAATTCTGCTATGCACCGGATTTTCCCTGCTTACCAAAGCCCGATGTTCGAAAAAAATCACAAATCAATTTATGCTTACATGAAAACAACTCATGTGATTTTTCATAGTGAATCTAATAAACCATTCAGCTCTTATAACCAATTATTGGGTGAATATGGTCTGATTGGCTTCGTTTTGTTTTGCTTTGGGTATATCTGGTTTTTTATGAAAAGGGCAAATCGGAGAACGTATAGCATACCTGTGATAATTGCCTTATTATTTGCATTGAACCTCAATTATTTTTTTGAAGCATTGAGCTTATTATTGTTTTTTGAAGTGCTTATGTTTTTAAATGTTAAAGAGAAATTATTGAATGAGCGGGTATAAATTTTCGCTCATTGTAGCCACCTTCAACCGAAGTTTTGAACTTGAACTTTTTCTCGAGTCTTTGGTTAATCAGACTTTTCCTGCATCCCTATTTGAGGTCATAATAGTTGACCAAAATGAGTCGGATTTAATTGATCCAATTGTTTCTATGTACAGCGGACGATTAAAAATAACGCATATCCGGTCCGGTCGCAAAGGTCTTTCCTATAACCGAAACCTGGGTATAGCAGCAAGTACCGGGGAATATTTATGTGTGCCTGATGATGATTGTACTTATTATCCCGATACCCTTCAGGAAGTGGTTAATCAATTAGATTTCTTGCAAGAGCCTGACATGATAATTGGAAAAGTTTTCAACAGAGATCGAAAAAAATATGTCTTCAAAAAAACTCCGGCAAATTCTATTGTTGTTAATAAATCGAATTTTTATCATTTGGTTTCCTCAATAACAATATTCTTTAAGAAAAATGAAATATTGTTCGATGAAGATTTCGGAATCGGAGCCAAATACCATTCAAATGAAGATGGGGATTTTATTTTGACATTTTTAAGTGCTGGTAAAATGGTCATATACTCTCCTCTGATTGAATGTAATCACCCGCCGTATAGCCCGGAAAACATGAGCCGGCAAAAATTATATGAGTACGGAATTGGTTTCGGAGCAATGTGTCGAAAATTCAGTTCTGTAAATTTATTTATCCTGTTTGCCCAGGTTCTTGCTTTTCAATCGTTAATGGTTTTACGTTATTTAATAACTTTTGATAAAGAAAACAGGGTACGCAGATGGAAATCATTACTGGGTCGGGTTGTTGGTTTTATTACTTATCGTTCTTCCTGACAAAAGATTTAAAGTTATTAATTACTCCAGTATACCATTCAACATGTTGTTGTGCAATTGAAGGAAGATTGTACAAGGTGGCAGCATCTTTCTGACCTTGTTTACCCAGTTTGTTTCTTGTTTTTTCATCCTTAATCAATACGATTATTTTTTCTGCGATTTCCTGAATGTTATCAGGATCTACTAACAGTCCGCTCACTCCATCCGTAATGATTTCCGGTCCACACGACCTTTTCGTGAAAATAGTCGGACATGCACAACTCATCGATTCAACAGCACTCATCCCAAAAGTTTCGGAGTAGGACGGAAAAACAGCCAGTGTCGCCTTTTTTAAGGTATGCAACAAAAGGTCTTTCGGCTGGTGACCTTTGAAAACAACTGTTTTTGCGGCTGCAGAGGTAAGCAACTTAATCAAAGGTTGCGTATCTCCTTTGCCAAACATGATCAACCGGGCTTCCGGATATTGCTCAATTACAATATTCCAGGCTTTCATTAAAGAAAAAACACCTTTATTTTTTACCAATGTACCGGAATAGAACACTAATTGAGATTCTCTTACCTCCACAGGTTGTTCTGCAGGGTGAATTTCAATTCCATTATACAAAACCTTTATTTCTTTGTTTTCTTTAAAAAGTTCGTTTGTTTTTTGCCCGGTGTATCGGCTAACAGATGCCAGTGCATCACCCCGGTGAAAAATATTTCGATCAATATCAAACCATTTTTTTCGGATAGCTTGCCCCAGCTCTCTGCTCAAATAGGATCTTGAACAATGAAATTTTACAACTAAGGGCACTTGTAATGCAGGGAATGGTTTATGTATACCGATTTCATAAATGAAGGTATTCCAATCAGGCATTTCAATGATATCAATATTCTTCTCGTCAATAAGTTTTTCAATAAAAAGAATAAAATCTTCGTAAGCCTGATGAGTTTTCAAGCTGGCATTCAGGAAAAAAGGCAAATTTCTCATGGCTCTTTTCAATAGTCTGTTGCCCGAAAAATAATGGCTGTAGCGTAATCGCCAAACTTTTACTCCTTTATCTTCCTCATAGTCTGAACAACCATATTCATATGTGTATAAGCCTGCCACATAAACATTATGACCCTGCTGCACCATTTCCCGGGCAAGATTCTGAACCACACTCCCGATTCCTCCATTTTTCCCTGGCGGGTATTCGTCACAAATAAACAGGATATTCATTCTTTAATCGATTTTGATGCATCAAATAAACGGGCTTTATAATTTTGTACAGATTATTCGAAATCCCGGAAATTTATCTTAATAGCTTTTTTTTGTCTAAATGAAAATTTATCAGGAATACAAAGCTGATTATCGCGGCTCCAATTGTCCAATAATTATACCGTAAATCACTAGTAGGGCTCAATAAAAAATATGTGAGTGAGTAAAATACTCCTGAAAGTGAAATGAGCAGAGGGTATATAATCTGCTCATTTTTTCTGATCAACAATAGAGAAGTTGCCAGAATAATAAGACATCCCCATGTGTAATATTTAGCTTTATACAATGTTTTCGCAAAACTTCCTTCTGTATAAGAAATGAAGGTTTCGCGAACACGGTTTGGTTTTAATACTATTCCATACTTATTTTCATTAATAGAATTATAAGTTACTAAACTGGATTCACTTTGCAAATACAAAAAAACCAGGTATTTATGTTTCACTAATTCTTTAGGGTGGTTTTTAATGGCAGATACCCAAGCTTGTTTAAGAAGATGAAGCTTATCAGGATCTGAAGTATTACAATGCATGGAAAAAATTGGATATAAACCACCGCTGCTGTAAAAATAATATTGCTTAATGCTATCTAAAGTCAACTTGCTCTGCAAATAATCAGGCATCAGATTTTTATTGATATCCTGGGAAATTCCCATCAAATCAAATATCATTAATTGTTGCTCAGGATGTAAATGCCTGCCTTTACACAACGTATCATTCACTTTCTGACCGGCAATGAACAATGCGACCGAAATAAATAGGCCCGCTAATATTGGAGCAATAAGCCTTCTATTTCCAAAGGTTGTTATTATAGACAAAATTAATAATGGAAGTACAGCAGTAATTGCATTGTGACGCAGTAAAATGGCTATAAAATGGATGACTACCAGTAAGCTAAAAAGAAGGAATTTTCGAAGCCTCGAAATTTTAATGCCTTTGATAGTAAATAAAATAGCGCAAACCAAAATCAATAAGCTAAACAGAAAGGTGTCTTTCCATATTACGCCAATGAAGTTAATCATCACCGGGGAAAGGCTTAGTGCGATTAGAAATATGCATAAAGCAAAATTCTTTATTTTAGTTGCAATCAACCAAATGGAAAACCAGTAAGTCAGGTTAAATAAAAACATCATAAGATTCGGGCCATCTATGATATATAGAAATTTATTCCACAACCAGGCCATAAAAGGTGGATGCCAGTCGTTATAAACATTGTTCTTTGCCTGGACATATTGATCCAGTGAATCAAAACTCATAAAGCCAGGATATGCAGATGCAATTGTAAAGGCGCACCCTGCAATCACAAGCAGATTGATAATCCATTTTTGTAAACGAGAATGTTGATAAACCACTGGCAGAAAATTTACGGCTTAGGCAGGAATTTTTTTATATGGATTAACCTGAAAGAAAAGACTAAACTAATATAAATAGACAAAGATAATATTGCTGAGTGGTAACTATTTTTAATAGTCATTTTGCAAAAAATAATGGCCAATACAGCTGAGACAAACATGTAAATTGTTTTATCGAATTTCACAGTAATGGTTTTCTGAGGGATAATAATCAGATAAAGTGCTAATTGCAATATACAGCTGGCAAGGAAAGAAATGGCTGAGCCTATGCTACCATAAAAGGGAATTAAAATTAAATTTAAAACCACATTTATTATTGAAGACGTAATGGTTATGTACATAATCTCTTTTAGTTTGCCTTGCACAAAACCGCTGGTCCAAAGATAGTTGGTGATAAAGTGTAGGGGAACACATATGGCCAGAATGGTGTAGGTAATTTGGTTCACCGCACCATATTTTCCTTCTGTAATTAAGTCAATTAAATCGGACCAGCTGCATACCATAAAAATGGGAATCAGGAATGATATGAACATCTCAATATTGAAAAATTGTTGGATGGATTCCATTTTTTCGAGCGGAATTGCTGCTGTGGAACCAGATAATTTAGTGAACCTGGTGAGCAATACCGGTGCCAGAATAAGAAGTGGTAATTTTGACAGTTCAAAAAATTTATAAGCAAAACTGTATTCGGCTGTTATGGTAACGGTGCTGAAAATTCCTAACAAAATCCAGTCAACCCGTGCAAGCGCAGAATCAAATAAGACCACACCAAGCTGCGGCAGAGATTCTAAAACAAAATCAAGATAGGTTGATTTGGATAAGATCGGCGATAAATTGCGATCCAGTCTTTTATTTATAAAGTATAGGCTTATAAGAAATTCAATAAAGGAGGCGCATATAAAACCTAAAACAATATTTTTGACGGATAAGGCTGTAAACAGTAATAGAAATACGACTAAAAGTAATTTTATTAGATTTACAAGGCTGGATATTATGGCTAGTGCCCTGAATTGTTCCAAGCCAGTCAGCGAAAATTTAATCGAATTTGCAATATTGCTGAGAATCAACTGGATAACTACCAAAAATAATAAAGGATGGAAGGCCAGCATATTTGGCCAGAGCATCTGCATTATCGATAAAGTGACTACAATAATAAATCCAACCAATAAGGTATGAAGAAAGTGTATGCCAGCCATCATTCTGGCATCCTGGCCTGCGGCAATCCTTTTAATCAAAACAAAGTCCAGTCCCAGTGAACCAATTGCGATGATAGTAGAACCTACTGCAGTTGCCCACGAATATTCTCCAAAATCAGCTTTTGGTATATATCTTGACATGATATAAAAAATAACCAGACCTGCCAACTGAGTGATACCCGTTTGGATTGTATTGGCTGATAAATCTTTAAGAAGTTTGTTGCTTTTCATTCAGGATGGTGCAAAAATAAACTTCTGCATTAATCTTTATGCAATTTATATTCATAAGGAGAAATAAAAAAACCGGTCATATAAGATGACCGGTTTTTATCGTATGATTTTGAGTAAGGACTATTCGTCGTTATCGTCGTTAGCTCTTGCTTTACGAGATTTACGTGGTGAATCACCATCATCATCTCTCCAGTTTTTCATGTGACGATCAGTTCCTGGCTCGCGGTGAATGCGACGGTTATGACCACCAAAGTTTTTTTGGATACCCCAGTTGATTTGTTGACCGAAAGATACGTCAAACATACCGTTAGAGTTGTTTCTGTTTTCGTAAGCGTGGTTAGTGTAACCGATACCACCGATACCGAAAGTCAAAGCCAAACCTTTATGAACGTTTACTGCGATAGCAGGAGCAAATCCTAGAGAGAAACCATTGTAACGAGAGTTAGTTACAACTTTACCATCAAGAGTAGAATTACCATGAGCAAAACCACCGTTGAATTGACCAAATACAGAGAAAATTTTGTTTAGATTTTCAGTATAACGAACGAAAATACCAGTTTCCCAATCGTTTGTTCTCATCCAAGGTTGACCTGTACCAATTGCTTTTGAACCATTGTTTGCATAATTTGCATACATACCTAAAGTCCAATGATTGTCAAATTGATAGCCTAAACCTGGTGTAGCCATCCAATGAATTGTGTTGGCACTTCCAGTTGTTCCACCTAATTCGTCAGATGAAGTAGCGTTAACCGCTACTTGTCCATAAAGAAGCCAGCTTCCGGCTTGTGCGTTAGCCGCTGCTATGCTGCCACATGCTAACAAAGAAAGGAATAATTTTTTCATAAAAGTTGTTAATTTATTTGTACGCAAATGTAATACTTTAAAAATACGGTGCAAGTTTTTGACAAACTATTTTTAACATTGTTTATCTTGTAATAAGTTGTCATTTCAAAACTGCTTTAATTTTGCTGTAATCCTTTAAAATAAGGCGTTTCCGATAGGTATGATATATTGCCCGGGAGTTTCATTGGCTTTTTTATTACCTTTACACCTCACCTCATTTTCTGTTGATTTTGAAAATTCAGACACAAAACTTAGTAAAACGATATGGCAAAAGAACTGTTGTCAATAACGTTTCTTTCGAAGTGAACCAAGGTGAGGTGGTAGGTTTGCTGGGTCCGAATGGGGCAGGAAAAACAACTTCTTTCTATATGGTTGTAGGTTTGGTAAAACCCGATCAGGGCTCAGTTTTTCTTGATGGAGAAAATATTACCAGGCTTCCAATGTACAAGAGAGCGCAGAAAGGGATTGGATATCTCCCTCAGGAGGCGTCTGTTTTTCGTAAACTATCAGTAGAAGATAATATTGGAGCAGTGTTGGAACTGACAAAACTCAGTAAGGCAGAACAATTACATAAACGCGATTCTCTTCTGGAAGAATTCCGGCTAACCCACGTGCGCAAAAGCCCCGGCGATGTGTTGAG
>DLGS01000445.1:1588-2622 GCA_002482815.1 Bacteroidetes bacterium UBA7688 | reverse complement strand
GCTATGAAGGGCCGTTGCATGTGCTGCTGGCGCTGGCGCGGACGACCTATACTTGGGCAAATAGACAGTGCCGGCTTTACGAATATACTTGTAGTGGTAGTGCGATATTACGGCGGAACAATGCTGGGAGTGCCAGGACTGATTAATGCTTATAAAACAGCTACAGTTGATGCATTTGCCATAGCAAAACCTGTAGAAAAATGGATTACTCAGTTTGTGGAAATTACAACCGATTATAATGCGCTGAGCGAAGTTTTATATTTGCTCAAACAAAGCGAGTCCGAAATTGTAAAGCAGGACCTTCAACTTTTTTGTACCATTATTGCCGCTATCCCTAAAATCAACCTGGAACAATATCAAAGCTTGCTGCTTAAAATTCGCGGACTGAACCTGAAATTGATTGCTTAACCTTGGATATCGCTTCAAAACATACAGAACTGATTAAACAGGAAGCCAAAAGGCTGGGGTTTATGCAATGTGGAATTGCTGCGGCAACAGAACTGACTGAAGATGCTAAACGGCTGGAAAGCTGGTTAAATAAAGGATTTCAGGGAAAAATGGGATATATGGAGCGTAATTTTGATTTACGCATCGACCCCAGAAAATTAGTTCCGGAAGCCAAATCTGTCATCACCTTATTATTGAATTATTATCCGGAAGAAAAACAGGACAATGATGCACCCAAAATTGCCAAATACGCTTTTGGTGTTGATTATCATTTTGTCATCCGCGAAAAACTAAATGAATTACTTGACTTCATCCGTCAGCATATTGGTGAAGTAGCCGGACGGGGATTTGTGGATAGTGCACCTGTGCTGGAAAGAACCTGGGCAGAACGCAGCGGATTGGGATGGGTGGGCAAAAATGCTAATCTGTTAAATAAGCAAAGCGGCTCTTTCTTTTTTATCGCGACCCTTATCTGCGACCTGCAACTTAACTATGATTCTCCCTTTGCTACAGACCATTGTGGTACCTGTACAAAGTGCATTGATGCCTGCCCTACAGATGCTATTGTTAGCCCTACTGTAATAGAT
>DLGS01000445.1:0-1558 GCA_002482815.1 Bacteroidetes bacterium UBA7688 | reverse complement strand
GCAGCAAATGTATTTCCTACCTTACTATTGAACTAAAAGACGAGCTTATTCCTGCAGAACTTCAACCTAAAATGGAAGGATGGGCTTTTGGTTGCGACATATGTCAGGACGTTTGTCCCTGGAACAGATTTTCAAAACCGAATACAGAAAATCACTTCATACCAATACCACAGGTGTTGAACCTTAGCCTTAAAGAATGGGAAGATATCAGCGAGACTAACTTTAAGCAATATTTTAAGCAATCGCCTATTGCACGAACTAAATGGAAAGGAATGATGCGCAATATTAAAGCTATCAAACAGCACTACACTAGTCTGTAGCTGAATCCAGTATAGGAATTTTTACAGTAGAATCCTGTTGCATAGCTTCAATCGCTCCCGGCATCATTGGTTCTTCATCATATTGCTCTGATTTGCTCAACTGAACCAACCATTTGCCGTCAATTTTAGCCAGCGTGAGCAATTGGTTTTCGTCAAGTTTAGACGTCTTGTAAGTCACCACAGCCTTATCACCTGTTTCTTTTACATCAACGATTGTCACTTTCAGGTTTTTGCCTTCTTCCTTTACAGAATCCGGTACCATGGTCAGGTAATCTGCCTGATCCAGGAGCTCAATTGTTGTAGAATCCGATACTTTTTTAGCCTGATCCAGGTCTGCTTTTGCTACACTGAGCAAAAACTTTTCGGCTACTGCTTTAGGATTATTGCTGCTACAGGCTGAAAACCCTAAAGTCAGGAGTATAACAGCAAAAAAAGAAAGGAATTTATTGTTCATGAATGGTATGTATTATAGTGCGAAGCTACTATTAATAGGCTATTTCACAAATAGTTTCGCAGTGTTTGTTCTGAAATAAATTATCAATTGCAATGTACTTTTTACCCGATAATGTTCTTGTAAACTCAATAAAATCGGAATTTTCTGTTGCCAAAATCAAAGACTTATACAAGAGTTCCGAACAATACATTTTATCGTCTGTCGCCAAATCAAATTGCGTGTCGAAGCTTACATTCTTCATCCTGAAATATTCAAGTTGCATTAAGAACAGGGATTGCTCCTTAACAGAAAGCTGATACCTGACTATTGCCCAGCGATTATTTTTGACTGCGTCTATAAAAGTCTGTATTTTCTCAATCCGGATTTTCCCCTCTGGGTTATCAGATCCGCCAATAATGTGGCAGACATATAAGCCTGAATCGGTAGAAATAGCGACACCGCAATGAGAATAATTCTGGTTGTTTTTATTCAGCCTGGTAAACAATTGGCTCACTTCATCTTTTCCACAACGAAAAATAAAATCGCCATTACGAACATCACTTAATGCTGCAATATTTTTTACTGTAACATTATGATTCTGATTGGTTTCTATGGTTTTGTCTGCACAAGACATGAATGTTGCACCCAGCAGAATGCAGGCGGTCTTCAGGAGAATAAATTGCATTCTGATCCTCATACCATAGACTAAAAATGAAAAGGCCGACCCGTTTGTTGGTCAGCCTTTTCTGAAAAAATTTACGCGGATATTAGCTCGCCAAGAAATCTTTCACTTTGTCTTTGTGAA
>DLGS01000117.1 GCA_002482815.1 Bacteroidetes bacterium UBA7688 | reverse complement strand
GGCCAGGTAATCATTCACCGTTACCACGTGAACACCTTCCCCGGCAAGGGCATTAAGATATGAGGGGAGCGTAGAAACCAAGGTTTTACCTTCACCGGTTGCCATTTCGGCAATTTTGCCCTGGTGTAATATTGTACCACCAATCAGCTGCACATCATAGTGCACCATATTCCACGAAACAGGAACGCCTGCTGCCAGCCAGTTGTTTTTATAAATAACCTGATCGCCTTCTATGCGTAAATGGTCTTTTTGTGTAGCCAGGAGACGATCTTGTTCTGTAGCCGTAGCCACCACTTCAGGGTTTTCTTTAAAACGACGGGCGGTTTCTTTCACCACTGCAAAAGCCTCCGGTAAGATTTGCTCCAGAACAACTTCAATCTGTTCGTCGCGTCTTTTGATCAGTTTGTCAACTTCGTCATAAATGCCTTCGCGGGCTTGTACGTTATCCGTAACAGCATCTGCTTCAGCCTTTTTATCTGCAATTTGTTTGTCGATATCGGCAAGGTGAGCTTTAATAACAGCACGAAACTCTTGTGTTTTTCCTCTTAGCTGATCATTTGTGATGTTCTGTAATGCATCAAATGCTTTATTAATATTGGCAACGTATGGCTGTACTTTTTTAACGTCTTTATCCGACTTACTGCCACCGAATAATTTGGAGATAATTCCGATCATATTATTTAATATTTTTTCATTGTTCTGCATGAAAGCAAAAACAAGAATTGTGATGTATTAAAACTTAAAAATCTTCTGCTTCAAAAATTGTGCAAAAAATCAAACTCTGCCACCCTGTCGCAAAAAGATGCCAAAGCTATGAAAAATAGGCTATTTAGGCAAGAGAAGGCACGACAAAAAAACTCTTTTAAAAAAAATATTGCCAAACTATTGCAAGACAATAAAATTTTTATGTACTTTGGGTTCGATTTTAGAAAAACGTACAACAATTATGAAAAAAACTTTCATCCTCCTTACTACTGTTTTAGCTTCCGTTTTCACTAATGAAGTAAAGGCTCAAGACGCTTCAAAAGAAATAGTAAAAGTATATCGTTGGTATAACCCAACAGACGCTAATTATCTTACAGTGGCAGAAGGCGAATACCAAGATGGTCAATTGCTGAACTGGCATTACAAAGATAAAACTTTGATGTTTTTCGCTTATCGCAACCCAGCAGCAGACCGCGTTGCCGTAAATAGCTGGTACAACCCGAACACGAAAGATTTCGCGAGCATCGCGGAGGATGAATTTACTGACGATCAAATGTTGAAAATGGGCTATGCTGACAAGCATCTTCAGTTTTATGCTTCTACGCACCGTGGTGCTAATCAGGTTGCTGTTTATCGTTGGTTCACACCAAAACGTAAAGATTGGGTAACTATCCCTGAAGAAGGTGATACTGATGCGTATTTCAAAAAAGGATACCGTCATAAAACATTCCAGTACTATGGCATCAGCCGTGGTAGTGATGTTATGATCTACAACCAGCTATAATTTAATCATTATTCATAACAAAAAAAGAGAACGTTTTCACGTTCTCTTTTTTTTGTGTATTCAATTGAGGGCTCAGGAATCAGTAAACAGGGGTCAGTAGACAGAAGTCAGGAGTCAGTGTCAAAACTGATTCATTTAGTACTAATTCTTGCCTTATTCGTCTTAATTCCTTTACAAAACCTGAACAATCAGAAATTTTAGATATTGCGTTGTTGGAACGTGCCACAAAATAGGGTGATCGGAAGCCTGTGTCTGCCAGGTGACCTGACGAATTTTCCTTTTGGCATCTTTTGCAGCTGCTTCAATGGTTTTCAGGAACTGGTCCGGCGAAACCAAATTGGTACAAGAAGCTGTAACTAAAAATCCACCTGGTTTGGTCAGCTTCATTCCCCTTAGATTAATCTCTTTGTAACCGGTAATTGCTTTGTCAATATTGGCTCTGCTTTTGGTAAATGCAGGAGGATCAAGCATCACCACATCATACTTACGACCTTCTTTTACCCAGTTTTTCAATGCATCAAAAGCATTCATAGATTCAAATTTGCAGGTGTTTTCATAACCATTCAACAATGCGTTTCTGCGTGCTGTATCTACTGCATTATCTGAAATATCCAACCCTAAAACACTTTTTGCTCCATACTGAGCAGCGTGCAGAGAGAATGTTCCTGTATAGCAAAAAGCCTCCAGCACCTCAGCATCTTTACAAATATGCTGAATAGCGCGGCGATTATCCTGCTGATCTAAAAAGTATCCGGTTTTCTGGCCATTTTCTATGTCAACATGAAATTTTAATCCATTTTCATTCAGGATAATATTGGTGTCAAAAGGCGCTGAAAGAAAACCTTTAATTTGCTGCATTCCTTCCAATTCACGTACAGGCACGTCATTGCGTTCGTAAATTCCTTTAGGTTTAAAGATATCCTGTAAAGCCTTTACGATTGCCTCTTTCCAGCGTTCGATACCTAATGCTAAAGTTTGAATCACCAGGTAATCGTTGAATTTATCAATAATCAAAGCAGGCAAACCATCCGCTTCACCAAAGATCAAACGACAGTTTTCAACATAGCCTATTTGCTGGCGATAAGCCCAGGCTTCTGCAATACGGCGATGGAAAAATTGTGCATCAATTGTTTCATTTTTATCGCGCGTCAATAATCTGATACGGATTTGCGAAGCAGGATTGACGTAGCCTTTACCCACAAAAGATCCGTTGGAGGAATGAACATCTACAATATCGCCCGGTTCGTAATCGCCTTCGCTATCACCCAATTCGGTGGCGAATATCCACGGATGCCCGTTCACAACCCGGTCTCCTATTTTTTTGCGCAGAAAAAATTTTGCCATATGGCGGCAAAGATAGCTGATTCACATTTTGCAATACAAGCTTTATTGAATTCGGAATTATCCGGAACCAATTATTATATTCGTAATTAATTATGAAACATAATTATCTGCTGATGATATTGCTCTGTTTCTGTTTAGCAGACGCTTTTGGTAATAACAAACAGAAGAAAGATGTTTATCGGTACCAAATCGATACGCTTAGCATAGTTAATGATTCTGTTTTCGCAGAAATAAGAAGTTTTAGAAACGATACTGCTTACAAAAGAGTTACCGCTTATCTGATCAGAGATTATTTTCGAGTACCGGTATGGGGGCCTTTAGGAAATCTGGTCACAAGAAAAAGAAGTATTCTCAAGATTTTGAAGCACGGGACAGAAATTTTTCAGGATAACGATGGAAGAAAAATTATTGCTGAATACAACAAGGGCAAAGAAATAAAAACAACTTATTATAATGCTAATGGAAATTTGATTTCGCGTAATGAATTTAGAGAAAATCGTATTTACATAGACAATTGGCCGATTTCGAAAGATGAATTCATAATTCTCCCGAAAAGAGATCGTTAAATAAGCAGTCACTTAAAGTATACTTTAGGTACCAACGACTCATTTAAAGTTTACTTTGTGCCGCAATACCACTTTATGCACCGGAAAACTTTTCTTAAATCACTGGGACTTTTACCGTTTATGTCTATACTCAACAATCTTGATTCGCTTGCCAGGCTTTCGGGAACCTTCAATACTACCGACAAGATGCCGGTTTTATTCCTGGGTCATGGCAGCCCGATGAATGCGATTGAAGAAAATCAATTTGTTACCGGTTTTAGAAACCTATCCAAAAGCCTGCCAAAACCAAATGCCATCCTGTGTATTTCTGCCCATTGGTTTACCAATGGAACGAAAGTAACTGCTATGCAGATGCCGCGCACGATACACGATTTCGGTGGATTCCCTAAAGAATTATTTGCCGTGGAATATCCGGCAAAAGGCAGCCCGGAACTGGCGCGTGAAACGAAAGAACTCTTAAGCCCGACCATTGTAGAACTGGATGAAAAATGGGGATTGGACCACGGTGCCTGGAGTGTGATTAAACATTTATATCCCAATGCCGATATCCCTGTAATCCAGCTCAGCATTGATTATACCAAACCGCCGGAGTATCATTTTGCTTTGGCAAAACAGTTGCAATCGCTTCGCCGGAAAGGCATCCTGATTGTTGGCAGTGGAAATATTGTTCATAATCTTGGGCTGGTCGATTTCAGGAATATGGATAAGGATAATTATGGTTTTGACTGGGCCATAGAATCCAGAGAAAAGATAAACAAATGGTTGCTGGAAGAAAATTTTGACCCTATAGTAAACTATCATAAACAGGGTCAGGCTATCCAATTGGCGATACCGACTCCTGATCATTATCTGCCCCTTATTTATGCACTTGGCCTTAAAGAAAAATCAGAAAATTTATCCTTGTTCAATGATAAATTAGTGGCTGGTTCGCTGAGCATGACTTCTGTAAAAATTGCTTAATCGATATAATTATCAATTTTCAGCTTCCTGAAGAATGTTGCTTCATCGAGTTCCAGAACTTTGCCCGGGGCTAATGTACCGAGCTCAATATCCTCTATAGCTACGCGGATTAGTCTTTTGCAACGATGATGCACAGCTGAAACCATCTTGCGCACCTGATGGAATTTCCCTTCGGTTAATGAAATCAGCAACCAGGTATGAGGAATATCTTTTCGCAAATCAAGATCAACATGGTATTGAATTTCCGGATCTTCAACAATAGAAACTTTGCAAGGACCAGTATTGTAATCGGCGCCACCGAATGTTTGAAAAGTAACGCCAGTTTGCAATTTAACTAAGGTCTCATCGCTTACATAATTCTTTACCAAAACAAGGTAATCCCGTGTATGTGGCACCGCTCCCTGAAACAATAGTTTAGTTACTTTCTTATTGGTTGTCAATAATAGCAGACCTTCCGAATCTTTGTCCAGACGGCCTATAGCGTGTGTCCCTTCCGGAAAATCAAAATCAATTTCACCCAGCAAACCAACGTCATCAGGACTGATGAATTGTGAGACCATTCCCCGTGGTTTGTGCAGAACAAAATAGCGAAAATCACTCATTACACCTGCTGTCTTTTGGCCAGCTTCAGGAAACGGGAGGTAAGGAAAATCGAAGAGAATGTCAGGCCGATAATGAAGCCCAACCATATTCCCGGTGCGCCAAGCTTAAATTGAAATGCCAGTAAATATCCAGCCGG
>DLGS01000395.1 GCA_002482815.1 Bacteroidetes bacterium UBA7688 | reverse complement strand
GCCATACTGCTGTATGGAGTAGCTGATGCACATACCATCAATTACCAGTTGGAGAAAATGGATGGGAAAGATGTGTTCCTGAAATATTTACTGATTGGTTATGAGCATATAATCCCCCTTGGGCTGGACCATATATTATTTATTCTCTGCGTCTTTTTTTTGAATACAGACCTGAAGAATATAATCATTCAGGCTTCTATGTTCACGCTGGCACATTCTATTACGCTTGCGTTGGCAGTATATGGTATAATAGATCCTCCCGGAGAAGTCGTCGAGCCGATGATTGCCTTGTCCATTGTAATTCTTGCCCTGGAAAATATCTTTTTCAATAAAGTAAAACCCTTAAGAATGCTGATGATTTTCATGTTCGGACTGATACATGGAATGGGTTTTGCAGGAGCATTAGCAGAGTTGGGTATTCCTGATTATGCCTTTGCTACAGCACTCATCAGTTTTAATGTCGGTGTAGAACTGGGGCAGATTACCATCATTTTGCTGATGTATTTCCTGGTTGCGAAAACAATGGGCATGAAACCCTGGTATAGACATTTTGTTGTTATTCCCTCTTCTGTAATCATTGCGCTGATTGCGGCTTACTGGACCATTGAGCGCGTATTTTTTTAATTGATTGCTGCGTATAAACTTTAGTTAGGAATCTTTCGTAAATGCTATAAATATCATTGTATGAGAATATTGTCTACCCGCATTTTTTGTCTATTTGTTTTTTTGCTTCTGGCAGTTGATGCATTCTCACACAACGGCAGTATAAAAGGATTCGTTTATAATGGTGATGGCCGTAAACCTGTAGAAGGGGCATCTGTTTATCTGAAGGAACTAAAAATGAGTGCTGTTACCGATGGGTTTGGTGCTTTCTTTTTAAAAGAAGTAAAAGAAGGTAAGTTCAGTATCGTTGTGAGTCATGTCGGTTTCGAATCAATTGAAGAGACGATTAAAATTGAGGATGGCGTTACAACTGATTTTGTCGTTTACATGTTCCCTGCACCTGTCAAAATAAATGAAGTGACTATTAATGCTAAAAAGGAATTGACTTTAAGTAGCGTTAGCGGGATTGATTTAAAATCCAGGCCGGTTAATTCTTCACAGGATTTGTTGCGCCTTGTTCCGGGAATGTTCATCAGTCAGCACCAGGGTGGGGGAAAGGCAGAGCAAATGTTTCTTCGCGGTTTCGATGTAGATCATGGCACAGACGTAAGCTTGAGCGTGGACGGAATGCCGGTTAATATGGTGTCTCACGCGCATGGGCAGGGATATGCCGATGCTCACTTCATCATCAGCGAATCTGTTGATAAACTTGACTATGGTAAAGGTCCTTATGTGATGGACAAAGGGAATTTTGCGACTGCGGGATGGGTGGAATACAAGACCAAAAATGTGTTGGAAAATAGTTTTGTAAAAGCAGAAGCCGGCATGTTCGGCTATGTAAGAACTGTGGCTGGTGTGAACCTTATGGATAAAACGGTAGGGAAAAGTAACCAGGAAGCTTACGTGATGGGTGAATACAACTACAACAATAGTTACTTTGATGCACCGCAAAATTTTAATCGTTTTAATGTTCTCGGAAAATACACCAACTATCTTTCGGAGAATAAAATTTTGAGTCTCTCTCTTTCTGGTTTCAGTTCCGGATGGGATGCTTCCGGTCAGATTCCTCAACGCGCAGTGGATGCAGGCATAATTTCGCGGTTTGGTAAAATTGATGATGAATCGGGGAAAACCAGCCGGTATAATGCCAATCTTCAATACTATCAAAAACTCAATACCCACAGTTATTTCAAAAGCAATTTTTACTTGAGTAAATATGATTTTGAGTTATTTTCCAATTTTACTTTTTATCTGGAAGACACTGTAAACGGTGATCAGATAAAACAAAAAGATGACCGAATCACAACAGGATATAATGCCTCCTATACCTCCAATTATAGTATCGGAAAGCTGCCGGTGAAAACTGAACTGGGCACAGGCTTTCGGTATGATGATACAAAAGGTAGCGAACTCAGCCATACCAAAGGAATGAAAACAGTGCTGGAGCGTCTGGCTTATGGTGATATCCGCGAGACTAATTTATTTGCATACCTGAACCAGTCATTTTTCCTCACTCCGCAATTGGTATTGAACGCAGGAACGCGGTATGATTATTTCATTCACAATTATCACAATTTTCTGGATGCTGACCCGCAATTTGTTGCTAATAAAGCCGGTCGCTTCAGCCCCAAAGCCGGTTTGTACTACAACTACAGTGACCGTGCCCGCTTTTATGTCAATTATGGTATGGGCTTTCATTCCAATGACACTCGTATTGTGGCTTTTCAAAATAGCAACAGTATTTTACCGGCTGCTAATTCTGTAGATGTTGGTGCAGTCTTTAAACCCTACAGTAAGTTGCTTCTGTCCTCTGCGGTATGGATGCTGGACCTGCAACAGGAATTTGTTTATGTTGGCGATGCCGCAATAGTAGAGCCTTCCGGAAGAAGCCGTCGTATGGGTTTCGATATTTCCGCCCGTTATGATGTGTTCAAATGGTTATACCTGGATGCAGATTTTAATTATACAGATGCCCGGGCAAGAGATGAAGCTGCGGGTGAAAATTTTATTCCGCTGGCCGCAAAAATAACTTCTATTGGTGGTGCTACGTTTAAACTCAATAAATATTTCAGTACCGGATTACGCTTTCGTCATATTGGCGATCGTCCAGCCAACGAGGATAATACTGTTGTTGCTAAAGGTTATACTGTCTATGATTTAGTGGCTAATTATTCCCGCAAGTCATATGAGTTTGGGATGCAGATTCAAAACCTGACCAATACCCAATGGAACGAGGCGCAGTTTGATACAGAAACCCGCTTGCGCAATGAGCCAGCTCCTGTATCAGAAATTTGCTTTACACCGGGAACGCCATTTTTTATCAAGTTTACCGCTGCGTATAAATTCTAAACAATCTGTTGTTATTGTTCGTGAACCATTAATCGCACAGAAATAGTATAATCAAAAGCTTCACCCAGAGCCATTCCATCATATTCTTCAGGAAGGAAGCGATTGGGCTGATTTGTCATATTAATAAGGATATCGGAGACCGTATAAGCAGTTCCCCAAAGTATAACGGTGCAATCTACACTGATTGTGGCACCTTTTCCTCCGGCGATTTTCTCCAGCTCATTAGCCACGCCTGTCAGGGCTATAATTGTATCTGTTTCTTCGTCGATGAAGGTAAATAGGGATGAGGATGTGTTTGTGTCTGCCATAGGTAATTTTGTACAAGGTAAGGTTTCTGTTTTTGATACAGATCGGACTTTCAATTGTTGTATGAAGTAATTCGTTGCAAATCACTAATATTTTATCGGTTTAATATCCTTTTGTATATTTACCGACTGTCAAAAAAATGGCAATATAATATGAAGGAAGAAAAAAGCTTTGTCTGGTCAGACAGCATTGAGCCACATAAAGCGCGTACGAAAGAAATGATTAAGGCCCATCCGGAAATTAGAAACCTTATTGGTCGCAACCCTTATACCATTTTTGCCATATTATTGTGTGTGGCCATTCAGATTACACTAGCCATTGTCATTCATAATTATGAACTGAACTGGTGGTGGGTGTTTGGATTGAGTTACTTGGTGGGTGCTTTTGCATGCCACACTTTATTTGTTTGCATTCATGAGTGTTCCCATAATCTACTTTTCAAAAATCGCATTGCGAATACACTTTCAGGGATTATCGCCAATTTACCATTGGTATTTCCCTCTTCCGTTTCTTTTCAGAAATACCATTTGAAACACCATTCTTTTCAGGGGGTTGAAGAATTAGATGCAGACATGCCATTTGGCTGGGAGGCGAAATTAATTGGAAGCTCTGCTTTTGGAAAAGCCATGTGGCTGTTGTTTTATCCTGTTTTTCAGGTTTTACGCCCGCTTCGTCTTACCAAAGAAATTGCCATTTTCGATGGTTGGACTGTTATCAACTGGATCGTTCAGTTTGCATTTATGGCAGCTGTGGTTTATTTTCTCGGTGCACATGCTACCGTGTTTTTTGTGGCTTCATTTTTCTTCTCAATCGGATTGCATCCATTGGGTGCACGCTGGATTCAGGAGAAAAATGAAGCCACAAAAAACA
>DLGS01000406.1 GCA_002482815.1 Bacteroidetes bacterium UBA7688 | reverse complement strand
CCATACTTCCCCCACTCTCTCTGCACGAAGCACTTGAAACAACAAAAATACACTCCGTCGCAGGCAAGATGGCAATGAATGCATCGTTGGTAGCGCAACGGCCATTCCGTTCTCCACATCATACCGTTAGCGATGCGGCCCTTGTAGGTGGCGGAGGTGTTCCGCAACCGGGAGAAATTTCTCTGGCACATAACGGCGTTTTATTTCTTGATGAATTGCCGGAATTTAAACGAACTGTTTTGGAGGTGATGCGACAACCAATGGAAGAGCGCCATGTTACCATTTCGCGTGCGAAAGTAAGTGTCGACTTCCCCGCAAGTTTTATGCTGATTGCTTCCATGAATCCCTGTCCATGCGGTTACTATAATCATCCTGAAAAGGAATGTTCCTGTGCTCCGATTGTTGTGCAACGATATCTGAATAAAATTTCCGGTCCTTTATTGGATCGCATTGATTTGCATGTTGAAGTTACCCCTGTTTCTTTTTCTGAACTAAGCAACAATAGTACTAGCGAAAGTGAAAGCAGTGCAGATGTCCGCGAACGTGTAATTGCTGCCCGGGCTATTCAGGAAAAAAGATTTGAACAATATCCGGGTATATACAGTAATGCTCAAATGAGTAGCAAATTATTGAAGGAGGTTTGTGCCATCAGTAATGTTGGTGCTAATTTACTTAAGACGGCAATGGAAAGATTAAACCTTTCGGCTCGCGCTTACGATAGAATTTTAAAAGTTTCAAGGACGATTGCAGACCTTGCCAATAGCGAAGATATCCGTCCGGAGCATCTGGCAGAAGCAATACAATATCGCAGCCTGGACAGGGAGGGTTGGGCGGGCTAAAAACGACCTTCAAATAAAAGTTGATTTATTCAAAAACGATACTTTTTACTATCCGTTTTCCGCTTATGGAAATTACGAAATAATAAAATCCCGGACACGGTTTGTTGTTGGCATTCCAACGTATTGTGTTTTTGCCTGAAACTAAGTTTCCTGAAAATCCCCCTTCTGTTTTCTGACCCTGAATCGAATAAAGTTCAACACTGGCTTCTGTAGGATTTTCGGTTGTGATTTCTAGTGTGACTTCTCCCGCTGAAGGATTAGGAAAAATAAAAATGTCATCTTTAGTGGATGTAATTTCATTTATAGAAACAGGTTTCATCTGGCAAAGGCTGCTCTGGCGCCAAATGTCATTTTGAAACATCAGCCAATCCGGACCATTTCCTTTTGCTATCGTAAGCATATATGCTCTGCCAAAATCTTTATAGAAATCAGGATACTCTGCATGTCCCCCAACAATAAAAGCGTCAAGTTTTCCATCTTTATCGAAATCGGCTATTAAAGGCGCATTGTCAATGTTAAATAATGAGTCACCATAATCGGCGCGAAGATTTTTATTAAAGATCAAACTTCCGTCATTTCCGTTAAGCCCAATAATGCTCCCTCCATCTGTTCCGAAGATCACATCTTTTACGTTGTTGTAATTTATATCAGCGATTGCAACACCGCGAAAAGTCTGTTTATAATGAGGAACATTATAGCGCCACATTAAACTGCCGTCACTTTTCAATGCAATTACAGCGGACCATGCGCTGAATACAACCTCACAGCTGCCATTATTATCAAGGTCAGCAATCACTGCCGGTGCACCAACATAATAACTTGGTCCGGCACAGTATTTCCAGTTTACAGACCCATTTTCTGCATTCAGACAATATAAGGTGTCATTGTAACAACCAACGACCAGTTCAGGCTTTCCGTCTTTATCAAGGTCTCCAACGGCCGTACCGTGATAGATAAAATCGCCCACTGAGAAATTCCATAAAAGTTTTTGGTCCTTGGCACGATAGGCGTAAATTTTATTGTCCGATAATTTATTATTATTCCAGGTACCTACCACAAAGTCCAGTTCGCCGTTTCTGTCAACATCTACAATTGTTGGAGCGGTTTGTATCCAGGATTTTGTATCGACCGCAAGTTCCCAGGCTACCGTTCCGTTTTCTGCATTGATACAAATAACATAACCACCGAATTCACCATGTAGTATTTCCGGTTTGCCATCACTATCTATATCCGCAATTGTTGGTGGAGAATCGCTTCCGCGGGTATTGCAAACCCATTTTATGGCACCGGTTTTTCCATTAAAGCAATAGGTTTTTGGATTACAGGAACTTGGAACAACCACATCAAGCTGGCCATCACCGTCCACATCATAAATAACAGGTGCCACGTCATTGCAGCCTTCTGCCGAACCTTTGGCATTATATTTCCAGAGCAAAGACCCATCTTCGGCATTTAATGCATAAATGCATGAATCATTCCGGTAACAACCAAACACAATTTCAAGTTTTCCATCACCATCTATATCAGCAGCAGCCGATTGCCCAAATGATGCGTCTTTGGTGTTGAATCGCCATTTGATGGTTGGCTGAGCAGTCACATTTGTGGCTGTCCAGAAAAGGATGAATAAAAAAAATGTCTGTTTGAACATATTAAATTCGATTTCACAAGATACTATATATTTTGTAATTATTTAAAATCTTCTTCAAGTATTGCAAAAAAATAGTTGTCTACCCATTCGCCGCGGATAGGCAGAATTTTTCTTTTTCTTCCCTCACAAGTCATTCCTACTTTTTGCAAAACCCTTATCGATGCCTGATTTTCAACGGCACATCCCGCTTCAATACGATGCAGGTGAAGGGTTGTAAAAGCAAAGTCTAATATGGATTTTAAGGCCTCGGTTGTATAGTTATTTCCCCAGAAGTGTTTATGTGTTTTGTACCAGACTTCTGCGCTGTGATAATTTGGTTTGCCAATCTTCAGCCCGATGAGTCCCATAAATTGATTCGTTTCTTCATTTTCCATGCAAAAAACATAAGACAACCTTGGTGTGTTTTGCTGGTCGGACAGCCAGGTATTTAATAGGTTTTTCGTGATGGAAATATTTTCCGGAATACCTGATGTATTGTATTGATTGGTTTCGGGTAAGGAATGTAATTCGTGAATAGAATTTAAATCTGACACGAGAACCGGTCTTAAGGTGAGGCGTTGTGTTATTAGGGTCATTTCAAAAATCTTTATCTGAATTCCCAAAAAGGCTTTGATTTATAATCTTGAAAAGGTATAACAATCCCGTGTAATAGTATAAAGAGGACGAAGAATTGCAGTTTGACCTTTGTTTTGATAATTAAAACAATTAAAAATATCTCTTATGACAATCGAAGAATTAAAAAGCAAATTGCACGAGCATATTGAGAAAGGCGACAATCGTTTGATTCGAATGTTGTATGCCTTGGTTCATGTTTATGAAAGTGATGTACAGGATGAAAAACCAACGCTTCACACTTATGAAATGAGCTCAGCAGTAGAGCCAACAAACAATGATGTTTAGTCGGACCCAAAGGTAATTTCTACAAAAAAGCCCTGCAAATTTTTTGCAGGGCTTTTTATTTTATTGAAATTAACTTGGTATCTGGTTGATGCCGGTGGTGGTATTGTCCANNCCACCGGAGCCTGGCTTACTATTGTGCCAATTTCGGGAGTCTCGTCCACATCACCAAATGGACGTTTGCCAATCAGTCTTTCCAGATCGTCTTTGAAAAGAACTTCCTTTTTCAGCAACTCTTCAGCAATCAGTTCTACGTCTTTTATTTTGTCGGTCAATAATTTTTTCACACGGGTGTAAGCATTGTCAATCAACAGGCGTACTTCGTTGTCAATCATTTTTCCGGTTTCTTCGCTGTATGGTTTCTGGAAACTGTTTTCGTTATTCGGATCGTAGAAGGAAACATTTCCTACTTTATCATTCATACCGTAAATGCTCACCATTGCATATCCAATTCTGGTTACACTCTGCAGGTCGCTTAAAGCTCCTGTTGATACTTTACCAAATACGATTTCTTCAATCGCCCGGCCACCCAGCGCCATACAAATCTGGTCGTCCAACTCTTCGCGAAGGGTTAAGTATTTTTCTTTAGGTAAATACTGGGCATATCCCAAAGCCGCATCGCCACGAGGCACGATGGTAACTTTTACCAAAGGATGGGCATATTCCAGATACCAGCCGGAAACAGCATGACCTGCTTCGTGATAAGCAATTACTTTTTTCTCTTCAGGAGAAATGATTTTGTTTCTTTTTTCCAATCCACCAATGATACGGTCAATTGCATCATTGAAGTCCTGCATGTCCACTTCAGATTTGCCGTTACGTGCTGCTATCAAAGCGGCTTCGTTACAGACGTTGGCA
>DLGS01000018.1 GCA_002482815.1 Bacteroidetes bacterium UBA7688 | reverse complement strand
GAGGTACGTGAATAAATATCAAATGATATACCCATTTCAACAAAACTATCCTTGATAATTGTGTTGTATTTATCTACAACCTGCTGGGGTGTCACTCCTTCTTTCATAGCGCGGATAGTAATAGGAACTCCATGCTCATCGCTACCGCAAACAAATTGCACATCACGTTTTTGTGCACGTTGATAACGCACGTAAATATCTGCAGGTAAATAACAACCCGCCAAATGTCCTATATGTACCGGACCGTTTGCATAAGGCAATGCAGCAGTCACTAAAATTCTTTTGTAATCCATTCAATCGATTGAGGCTGCAAGATAAGCATTTAGAGGCATCGTTTTAAAAGCGATATAAAGGCTTTAGTTAAAAAATTGGCATTTTTATATCCTGAATTATTACAATAATTTATTCCTTTAGTAAGGAGAAGCATTCATGAAAAACATGCATTGCAAGTCATGCTACTTTATGCTCTGATACTGCATCATTTCAGCAACATTCCCTTTCTTTTCAGCGCGTATTTAAAAAATAAATTTTATATTAACTACCAACAAAAAAACAGCCACAGCTATTGTCTGTGGCTGAAATAATACATTTTATAAGCCCAAGCTACCGCCAGCCATGAAATCTGTATTGAGACATTGTTCCACCGGAAATACCCACACTGTAATCAACCATCAGGTGATTGTAGGAGAATTCAAATTTGCCCGATCTTCTGATTGGATAGTAAACACTCTCGGAACCAATACCAAACTGAGTTACAGTTGTATAATCAAATCTGAATGTATGTTCTCCTGCCGGCTCCAATAGTATATCATAAAAATAAAGTTTTCCATCAATTTTCTTTACCTCAATACAGGATCCGAACAAATTGGGACTGTAGATGTCATGCACATATAAGGAGCTATCAAACCCCTGATAAACGCCTTCCGGTATAGGAGGAGGACTTGGCGTATAATTTTTACAGGAACAGAAAATTAAAAGGAATACGATTAGAATTCTCATTTCTTTTTGGTTTTATTGGTAAGCTTCTGGTTAAACTCTTTATAGGATTAATGTTTAATCCGCATTCTATTTGTCATAACCTTCAGAGGGAGTGTTTCAGGTTCCCTGCTGACATTCAAAACTTTAAGCCAAAGTAAGAATGGATTTTTATGTTGCAAAGTTTTACAACCATTATTTTACCACTAAATGATATGCATCATTTTTATGTATTTTAATGAAAAACTCACCTTTAAGTGATTATCAATATTTTAGATCAATAGAAACACCTATATATCGTTACAAAAAAAATTATAAAATGCTATTTTTCAGCTATTTGAGATAACCAATTTTCTATACAGTAAAATATTAAGTCATACATTAAAATAGTAATAAAATTATTAATTTATATGTAAATGCAATACAGCTAAAAT
This sequence comes from Bacteroidetes bacterium UBA7688, assembly GCA_002482815.1. Classification (GTDB taxonomy): domain Bacteria; phylum Bacteroidota; class Bacteroidia; order Chitinophagales; family Chitinophagaceae; genus Rurimicrobium. Next base: position 1,440 of record DLGS01000018.1, on the reverse strand, counting down.
TCAAAATAGTGACAATGGTTTCATTTTCGTAAATGCCAATTTTGCGTCTTAAAATCCAACGCTAAAAATTTAAAGCAAGCGTTTTACCAATACGATAACAATAGAAAATTAATCTTCGTTAAGAATCTCATGTCTATTATCTATTCGATACTAAAAACAACAATTATGAGACGCTTACAAATTTGGGTATTTACAGCAATAATCGGGCTATCATTTTTTACCCATATACCTGCAACTAAAGCTCAGGGGAATTATAATTCCGTTACTTATCAGGATTTTTACGATGACCTTTCCCCTTATGGTCAATGGATTTCTGATGCACAATATGGCTATGTATGGCTCCCGGATGTAGGTCCTGATTTTCGTCCTTATTATACCAATGGATATTGGGCTAATACTGAATATGGAAATACATGGATATCGGATTATGATTGGGGATGGGCACCCTTTCACTATGGCCGATGGACTTACGATTCTTACTATGGATGGCTTTGGATACCGGATACAGAATGGGCTCCGGCCTGGGTAACCTGGAGGAGCAACAACAATTATTATGGATGGGCTCCCATGGGTCCCGGTATAAATATCAACGTGAATCTCGGACTTATTCCGATGGACTGGTGGGTATTTTTAAGCCCTAACTATTTCTACCAACCGAATTTTTATCAATACTGTAATAACGATTATGGGTTTCGCAGAAATATTTACAGGCAAACCACCATTATCAATTATACTTACGTTGATAACAGGACAACCTATTACACAGGACCAAGAGGAAATGATTATTACCGTCATACCGGAAGAAGACCAAAGACTTATAATATTACACACAATCCCCGCCCTGGTGCAACACGTGTGAACGGAAACAGAATCAACATTTACAGACCAACTGTAAACAGGGCAAGCAATGCTTCACCCGGAAGAGTGGCAAGCACCGATCGCCAGATAACACGCAGACCACAAACATTCAGCGGAAGTGCACAAAATGCAGCAGGCAGACAAAGTGTATTGAGACAAAGAAGCGTCAATCCTACTACTCCTCAAAGAGATAACAGAACGCGCAATCTTGCACCTGATCAGCAAAATGTAAGACAGCAACCTGCTCAAAACATGCAATTGCAACAACAACGTGATGCAGAAAGGCAACGTTTGCTGGAACAAAGAGACAGGCAAATGCAGGATCCTAACCAGCAACAGAACAATGGCCGAAGACCAAGCCAGGCGAGAGAATTGCAGTTTCAACAGGATAGAGCAGCACAACAGCAACGCGATGCCCAAATGCAGCAACAAAGGGTTCAACAACAACAACGTGACGCTCAGATACAACAACAGAGGAGTATGCAAATGCAGCAACAACAGGCTCAACAACAACAGCGCGATGCTCAAATGCAACAACAAAGAATTCAGCAACAGCAGCAACGTGACGCTCAGATACAACAA
>DLGS01000109.1 GCA_002482815.1 Bacteroidetes bacterium UBA7688 | reverse complement strand
CCTTGCCAATTATCGTTACTCTACTGCTGGCCTTGCCTCCAACCTTGGCCTGATGGATATTTCCGGAACACCCAAATTTCAAGATGGTGCTTTTAAAATAAATTTACCCACTGCCAAATTGGGTGAATTCTCATTATTCGGGCTGGGTGGCTTAAGCAGTTTTGTATTTAAAGATGTTAGTCCTACAGTCTGGAAAACACCTGGAAACAATGGCATGAAGGGAAATATAAAAGAAGATTATGAAAAAGAAACTCATTTGGCAAATCTGGGGTTGAATCACAAAATTTTTATTAATGACAATAGCTCTGTCAGAACATCACTATCTTTTTCGAGTGAAGGCATTAGTGATGAAGTAACCGAGTCAAAGTTTATAAAAATATTAAACGCAGGAGGTGCCTTTATCAAAGATTCACTAGTAAGCAGTGGACTAAATTTTAATAATAAACTGAAAAAAAATACCTACAGAAGCACCATAACTTATAGCAACAAAATAAACGCAAAGAACAAAATTGAAGTCGGATCAAAATTTGCACTTTTTGATTATGATATCAATCAAAGCGCACTCAATGATAGCTCAGGAGACCGGTTTACACTAGTCCGTCTAAAAGAAAATATCAGCACAATTAATAATTTTGTGAGTTGGAAGCATAGGTTGAATGATAATATTACAATTGTTACCGGTATCCACAATATGAATGTGCTGTACAATAAAAAAAGCACTTTCGAACCCCGCTTTGCTATCAAATGGCAACTAAATAGTACAAATTCAATCAATGCCGGGTATGGCAAGCACAGTACAATGGAAAGTGTCCATAATTACTTTGCAAAAGTAAAATTACCAGACGGCACTATTACTGAACCTAACAAAGACCTCGACTTATTAAAAGCCCATCATTTTGTAATTGGTTATGAAAACCGCATTTCCAAAAATCTTAGGGCAAAGGCTGAGGTGTATTATCAAGACCTATATAGTTTGCCTGTAGAAAATAATACCAATAGTCATTACGCTACCATTAATGAAGGTTTAGACTTTCAGTATTTAGATCTCGTGAATAAAGGAACAGGCAAAAACTATGGACTGGAACTAACATTGGAACGGTTCTTGAATAACAATTATTACTACATGATAAATACTTCGCTATACGAGTCGAAATACAAATCGCTGGAAAATATTGAACGCAATACGCTGTTTAACGGGAATTATCTAATCAATGTACTGGCAGGAAAAGAGTTTGTGAAACTTGGCAAAAAGAAGAATAAAACAATTGGAGTGAATGCCAAAATATTTATGGGTGGCGGGCAAAAGATTATTCCATTGCTAAGAGATGATCAGGGAAATGTAAATGTTGATCCGGCCAACAACAAGTTTTGGGATTATAGTAAGGCCTACAACCGCAAGATTGAAGATATATTTCAAGCTACATTTTCTGTAAGCTATAAAGTAAACAGAAAGAAAACAACACACGAGCTTTTTTTAAACTTAGAAAACATTACGAATAACAAGGGCAAAATTTCGGAGTTTTACGATGAGAGCAAACCCGGTAAAGTGGGCTATGTAACACAGTTTGGCTTGTTTCCAAATTTACTGTATAGGGTATACTTCTAACTTGTATTTTATAAATGTAGAAGCTGCTTTAAACAAATTGTCGTCAGGCTATTTCCTCCGGTCCTACCATAAAAGCCCATTTGCAGGCAGAAAACAGCACAAAACGAAAGCTGATCTATAGCTAAATATTTGTGTAAATGCTTGCCTGGATGGATTACCAATATCTAAACCAACTCTTTTAATAAATGAAAAAGATAAAATTGATTTGCATTTTTATATTGTACATATCAACTTGTATATCACAGAATGTCCTGATTCCCGGTGAAAATGAATTTGATAAAAAATGGATGTCAAACAGTGTGTCGGAAATGGTTTATCTAGCCATTAAAGAGGGTAAACAAATCGAAATTGGTTCTTTCAATATAGAAATAACAACAAAAAGAAATGCCTTTTCGGTCTTTACCCGTTTGCAATTTTTGAACTCCGATGACAAATGGATGGATACTTCCATAGCTGATATAAACACATTTAAACCCCTCTATCGTTCTTCCTTTAGTAAGGATAGAGATTTTGTTATCAGATATAGTAAGGATATAAGTGGCTATTACAACGATAAACAAACAAAGAAAAGAAAGGTTGTAAAGGAACAGGTAAAGATCCAATTTTTTGATTTCTACATCTATCCATACCTACTTGGTTTGCTCCCACTTTCTGCGGGATACAAAAAAGATTTGATGGTGTATGACTATAAGCCGGAAAATGCCAGCAACATCCAAAAAACCAGAATTGAAGAAGTAAAAAGTAATGTGTATACAAGTAGCCTTACCGGAGAGCATAAAGTATGGCAAGTAACTGTTTTTGAAGAAACGACCAAAGATAGATACCAATATTTTATAGATAAGGATACCCGCAGGATCTGGAAAATAGAAATATCTGCCAAAGGGCAACAGCTCATGTTATTGAATAAAGAAGCAGACTATAATCCATTCACGAATAAATTTGATAAGGAGCAGACGATGAAACTTATAAAAGATGGCACTTCCGTCATAAGCGGTCAGGTTTTTGCTCGTGACAATCATAATGATGGCATGTTGAAAGGAATGGCCGTTCTCAACGTCAATAAAAAGCAATTTGCACGCGCAGGCACTAATATTGTTTTAATTCCCTATACCGAATTCTTCAAAGAATGGTTGCAACTGAATGAATCTGCACGAAAAAAAGGTCGAAGAATTCCCTTGCCTCAGGACGCTGCAGCCTGTATTAAAACGACCACTGTTTATGATAACGATGGGCATTTTGAATTTGTAAATCTTATGCCTGGTGATTATCTGGTCTATACCGAGTTTGGCTATATACACACAGGTATCAAAACCGAAGTAATTGGTTATACCGACACTTATATCAATGGAATGTTTCAGGGATCAAGAGAAAATACAAGCTCTTACGGTTATAGCTCAAATGCCTCGGCTTCGGTAAAAAAAATAGTGACCATTACCCAGGAAGGTGAAAACGTATCGGTAAAACTAAAAAAGACCTTATAAAAAATCTAAAGAACAATTTAATAACCAAACACAAAAATCAAAACGTATGAAAAAAAACAGCTTAATGATTTCACTTCTGGCTATAATTATCTTAGCCTTAGCATCCTGTAAAAAAGATAGTACAAGTGGCGGAACTACCCCACCACCTTCAGGCAATAAAAGAGTAGTTAAATATGAAGTAACAGGCACCTATAGCAACAAACTGTTATTGGTATTTACTGCAGTAAACGCAGGCCTCGATAATGTAACAACAACATTACCCTGGACAAAAGAAATTACCTACAATACGAACGTTGCCGGAATAGGAATAGGCGGAAATTCGGTTATACCTGCCAATGCTGCCGATGCCGGAAAAACGATTACCATTAAAATATACTCAGGTGGAACTGTAGTAAAAACAAGCACATCCACTGCTGATGCGAATGGAATAGTCAACTTATCTACACTACCATTTGTTTTTTAATTAACCAAATCAAAACATTAAGCAATAGTGCATTAAGACAAACAGGGGTCTTAATGCACTATTTTGGCATTGTAGTGGTCTCGTCCAGAATTCCCGTCCGAACGGCATTCAGCCGGGCGGGGAACTGGGATCTAAAGTTTAGGAAACTCCCCTGCCCGAAATTACCTAAAGCAAGGGTGGGTATTCTATCTCTAATAACTAACCATTTGGCAACTTTGTTTTTAAACCTTCTCCCTGCAGAAGTTTTAAAATATCGCTCTCGGTCATTAGCCTCTTCTCTGGTTTCGAATGCTTCAAAGTAAACAATTTCAAAAGGAATGTACGATTTTACAGAAGTGATGATTCCGGAATTATGTTGCGAAATCTCTTTTCCAAATTTTCACAGTGCCCTTTATAGAAATAGTTTTGATTAATGCTTTTGATAACATAGGCATAAAACATAAAAGCTCATTTTTAAAAGTGGTCTCGCCAGGATTTCCACCTGAACGAGTTCTTTCGGCCAGGCTCGTCCGAACGGCGTCCGGCCAGGCGAAGAACCGGGATTTAAAGTTTAGAAAAAACTGAATTATTCAGTCTTTTAAAAGTGGTCTCGCCCAGGATCGAACTGGGATCTAAAGTTTAGGAAACTTCTATTCTATCCATTGAACTACAAGACCAATCTCATTATTCGAAGGGAGGCAAAGATAATTGTCTGAGCCGTAAAAAAATCAAAGATTAAAAATTCATTGCAGCCCAGTTGTCTATCATCTGCTGGCCATATGGCGTGCCTATACTTTCCGGGTGAAACTGAAGTCCTATCAATGGGAAAACTTTATGAGCGCAAGCCATTAAAACAGTATCGTCAAGCGAAAACGCAATGGGCACTAATTCTTCATTCGCTGAAATATCTATACACAAAGAATGATAGCGCATCACTTCAAATTCTTCCGGAATATCAGCAAAAACGGGATGTCCGGAATGTCGTAGCATGCTCGTTCTGCCATGCATAGGTTCAGGGCTTTTCAGCAAAGGTGCCCCAAAGAACATGCCCAAAGCCTGATGTCCCAGGCAAATGCCGAGTATCGGAATTTTAGTATGGAAATAATCGATGGCCTGGAGTGAAATACCCGCTTCAAGTGGGGTTTGTGGTCCGGGCGAAATGATGAGTCTTTCCGGGTTTATTGCAATCAGCTCTTCAAGTGTTACCGCATCGTTGCGCAGCACCATACATTCGTTGCCGGTGTGCAGCAGATAATGGTGCAGAATGTGCGTGAAAGAATCGTAATTATCGATGAGTACCCACATGCTCCGGTAGTTTTTGATTAACACCGTCAAAGAATTCCCGCATATCAGTAAAGGAATCTTTTGCAAAAGGCAGCACCTTGCCCATATGCTCAAATGTCCAGGGGGCAATCGGTTCCAGATGTTTGTATGTTTTGGAAGCAACGATTGTTTCCGGAGAAATGAGGTGAGCATAGTTGGCCAGCCACAGCAATGAACTGTAGATTATCATTCCCAGTGCTACGTATAAAATGCCTCCGATTGATTTATTGACCCATCCGAGTAAAATGGTACTGGTGAAACCATCGATTAGTTTTGCCAGCAAACGCACCAGCCATACCACACCGATAAACAAAATAACATAGCTGAGTATGGGTGCCCAGCCAGAAGAGGCATAACCTTTGTCCTGCATATACACCGCCAGCTTGGCTGATAAAGCCAATGCGCAGGTAAGCCCCAGCAGGACAGCAATAACAGAACACAAGGCCACAATAATGCCTTTTTTGTACCCGCGCACAAAAAGAAGAATCAGCAAAATGAGGGCAATGATGTCTATTGTCATTCTGAAAACTATATAAATCAACACGCGCATTCCCCTCCCTGGAGGGGTTAGGGGTGGGTTTCTAAAAAGGAAAGATTTAGAATCGGATTAATTAGTTACCCGTAAGAACCGCTTTCACAGTTTCGGAGATGGCTTTACCATCCGCTTTGCCGGCCAGTTGTTTGCTGGCAACGCCCATCACTTTACCCATATCGGCTGCAGAGGTAGCGCCAACTTGTGCAATGATAGCGCTGATTTCAGCTTTCAGTTCTTCAGCACTCATTTGTGCAGGAAGAAATTTTTCAATCACAGCAAGCTCTTCACGTTCTTTGGCTGCAAGGTCTTCGCGATTTTGCTGTTCAAATATGGTCAACGAATCACGGCGCTGCTTGGCCAGTTTTTGCAACATTTTCAACTCCGTCGCATCCGTCATTTCACCGGAAAAACCTTCAGCCGTTTTCTCGATAATGATGGCAGATTTTATTGCACGCAAGGTCCGCAAAGCCACTTCGTCTTTGGCTTTCATCGCTTCTTTGATTTGCTCGTTTACTTTTATTTCCAATGACATGGTTACACTTTTTTATGGGTAATAAAATTAGGCTTCTTTGTTCAGGGTTTCTGCCACCTGCTTGTGGAATTTTTTGGCAAACTCTTTTATTTCATTCGATAATTCGGCATTGTTGGTGGCACGGGTAAAGGTGTCTGCCATCCCGAAGAAAGTCTGGAAATAGAAATCATTCATTTCATCCACCATCATTTTTTTCGTCCAGAGGTCGATACGCAAAGCAGATTTTTCTTCGCCATCCCACACACCAAACAACACGGCTTTTGCTTTTTGCAATCCTTCCACACCACCATCCGGTGCATTCCATTCTATCGTTTCCGGCATTTTATCATCGTCCAGCGCGATTTCGATATTGATTCTTGATTTATGCATTGTCTTATTTATTTCAGGCTTAAAAAATTAATGTTGTGATTTTTTCATTTGCTTGTTCAACTGTTGCACACATGCGCTGATATCCTTTGGCAGCGGCGCTTCCACGCTTATCTCTTCACTTTTCATATTGGTAAATATCAGGCGGTAGGCGTGCAATGCAAGGCGGTTCAGCAATGGTTTTTCTTCTTCGTCTTTGGTAGACAGTTTGTATTTCTTTTTGATGCCCGAAAGCAAAAACGGTTCGCCATTGCCATACAGGCTATCTGCTACAATAGGATGACCTATGGATTGCATGTGCACCCTTATCTGGTGGGTGCGGCCGGTGTGGATTTGAAATTGAAGCAAGGTATGCAGCGGCCATTGTTCTACAATTCTGTAATCTGTAATAGAAGCTTTACCCTTTCTGTTCACCACCATTTTCCCTTTCACTACCGGATGCTCGGCAATCGGGCTTTCAATTCTTCCTTGTTCTTCGGCCACTCTGCCATGCACCAGTCCTGCATAAAATTTACCCACGCTGTGCTCCTGAAACTGCATTGATAAATTTTTGTGCGCCACTTCATTTTTGGCAAAACAAAGCACGCCGGTCGTGTCGCGGTCCAGGCGGTGCACCACCCATATTTTTTGGTTCAGCATAGCTTCCAGCATTTTGTTGATGCTGGGTGCTTCAGTATTAAAACGATCAGGGATAACGGGAATGCCGGCGGGTTTGTTCACCACCACCACATCATCATCCTGGTATAAAATTTCTAAATTCATTGCGGCTGCGAAGTTATTATTAATTCTGCGTTTAGCGTGCGCCAAACAAGCCGCTGTTTAAGGCCTGTTCCAGTCTTTCTTTCTCGTTGCCGGAAACAAGAGTGAAGGGAACGCCGGCATTTATGACGATATCTTTATAAATGTTGAAAAAATACCGCCTCATTTCATAATCCGGGTATTCGCGCTGCGGGTCGGGGCTCCAGGGCATATCCACATCGCAAAGGATATAGGCATCATATTTCCGGGCGGCTATTTCTTCCAGGATGAAAGCGTGCACTTTGTGGAAACGATGATGGCACCACACCATCAACACGTTCAGATCGGTGTCGCAAAAAAGAAATTCCCTGGCCAGTAAGGATTTTTCTTCTTCCTTCCTAATCTGCCCTTTGGCAATGGCCAGCAGGTCATCGTAATCATATTCATTGTTTTGGCGTTCAAGATATTCACGCGCATACTCTTCTACCCACACCGTATTAAAATGCTGCGCTAAAGCAGCACAAATGGTGCTTTTTCCGGTGCTTTCCGGGCCAATAACAACGATTTTTTGCAGGGTAGGTTTCAATTGTGAGGAAAAAAGGCAAACCTAAAGATTTTGGGTTTAAGGAAATTTTTTTTTTGCTGTTGTGGTTCCTATAAACTTTATTCTAAAACAAAATTTATAGGAATCTGATAGTATATCTTAATAGGCTTGTCATCCAAAGTTCCCGGTTTCCATTTTGGCATTCCGGATACCACCCTTAGTGCTTCCTTATCCAGGTCACGATGAACAGACCGGGACACATGAACATTTATTAATGATCCATCGGTATCAACAGCAAACTTTATTTTTACTTTACCCTCAATTTTCTTTTTGAGTGCCTGCGGAGGATAAATTATATTTTCTGAGAGGTATTCATACATCACTTTTGATCCTCCTGTAAATTCCGGCATTTCTTTAAATTTATAAAACGTTGTATCGCGGCCATTGGCTCCATATCGTTTTCCATCCCAAAGATTGCCATTCTCATATCGCTCTTTAACTTTCAGCGTGCCGTTGGGAAAATACGCTTTTAAATATCCATGATTCAATCCATGCAACATTTCTTCTTCATACCAAAGCGCACCACTTGTCCTATAGCATTTCCATAGTCCATCTTCTTCGCCGTTCTTATAATTTCCTTCTTTAAATAACAATCCATCTTCTGCAAAGTATTTATAATGTCCATTCTTGATATCGGGGCTATCAATGCGGTATGTCGTTATACTCAACATTTTCCCATTGGGATAATAATCTGTTGCGAGGATGCAATCAGGTTTCAACTCTGATATTCTTTTATAGTGTGCTTTTTTCTTCGAGCAGGTATCCCAGTTTTTATCGAAATAAACGGTGCTGGTTTGTGCTTCAGCATTTGAGATAAAAAAGCAAAAGAACCCGATTAGAAAAGCAATAAGTTTATTCATTTGGAGATGGGATTTGTATAAATGTTACAGGACTAAATTTTTTAAGGCATAGAAAATGTAATAGGAAGTGCAAAATACATTTTCACGAATTCTCCTTCTACTTTTCCCGGCTTCCATTTTGGTAAAAGACTAATCACTCTGATTGCCTCTGCATCTAAATAAGGATTGCCTTTCTTTTTTACTTCTATTTCTTTTACGGAACCATCAGTATCAATAACAAATTTAACCCTGACAACACCTTGAGCATTTGATTTAATTGCCGCTTTAGGATATTTTATCTTGCGCTCTATAAATTTATAAAGGCTGGTTTCTCCTCCGATAAATTCAGCCCTCTCCTCAAAAGGATAAAATGTTGTATCCGCTCCTGTTGTTGCAAAGCATTTCCCTTCGATGAATTCACCATTTTTATACAATTCTTCTCTTCTGGTAGCACCGCTTTTAAAATAAGTTTTTAGTATGCCGTTAATTCGTCCGTTCTGGTATTCCTTCTCCCAACGTAAACCTCCACTTTCCCAATAGGTTTTACAAAGTCCGTCTTCTTTGTCGTTGGTAAAGTTGCCTTCCCAGTATATTAGTCCGTTCTCATGAAAAGACGTATAATAACCTTGCCTGATTTCCGGGCTATCAATATCGAAAGTCCCTTTCAAATGAATTTTTCCGTTTTGAAAATATTCAATCATTGATATTCTGTTCGTCTCTTTTTTCAAAACCCTGGTATAATAGGCTTCACTTTTAAGACAAGTATCCCTGTTTTTAGACAGGTAGATGGTCGTTTCGCTATTTATTTGAGCATAAGAGGGTGGAAATAAAAAGCAAAGGACTCCAAGTAGCAAAACAACATTTGTTTTCATTAACATTGACAGGAATTGTACAAAAAATCCCGCAAACCAAATGCTTGCGGGATTTCAAAAGTATATAAATTATAGAAACTAGTAACGGTACATATCGCTTTTGAACGGACCTTCTTTTGCTACGCCAAGGTATTCAGATTGCGCATCGCTCAACACTTCAAGTTTCACGCCGATTTTCGCAAGGTGCAAACGGGCAACTTTCTCATCAAGGAATTTTGGCAATACATACACTTCGTTTTTGTAGCTGCTTGCATTGGTCCAAAGCTCAATCTGAGCCAAAGTCTGGTTCGTGAAGCTCGCACTCATTACGAAGCTTGGGTGACCTGTAGCACAACCCAGATTTACCAAACGTCCTTCTGCAAGGATAATCACATCGTGACCATCAACATTGTACAAATCAACCTGAGGTTTGATGGTGTCTTTTGTATGACCATAATTATCATTCAACCATGCGATATCAATTTCGATATCGAAGTGGCCAATGTTACAAACGATAGCTTTGTCTTTCATTAATTTGAAATGCTCACCGGTAATCAGATCACGACAACCTGATGCTGTAACAATGATATCAGCTTGTTTTACCGCTTCTGTCATCGGCATAACACTGAATCCATCCATTGCAGCCTGAAGGGCACAAATCGGGTCAATTTCGGTAACGATAACACGCGCACCGGCACCACGAAGACTCATCGCAGAACCTTTACCCACATCACCATAACCACCCACAACAGCGATTTTACCAGCCATCATTACATCAGTAGCACGACGGATTGCATCTACCAGACTTTCCTGGCAACCGTATTTGTTATCGAATTTAGATTTGGTAACGCTGTCGTTTACATTGATAGCAGGAATGGGTAAAGTACCGTTTGTCATACGCTCGTATAGGCGGTGAACACCGGTAGTTGTTTCTTCGCTCAAACCTCTGATGCCGGAAACCAGCTCAGAATATTGATCGAAAACCATATTGGTCAAATCGCCACCATCGTCCAGAATCATATTCAAAGGACGGTCTTCGCTACCGAAGAATAATGTTTGTTCAATGCACCAGTCAGCTTCCTGCTGAGATTGTCCTTTCCAGGCAAAAACACCAATACCGGCAGCAGCAATTGCAGCAGCAGCCTGATCTTGCGTAGAGAAAATGTTGCAAGAGCTCCATTTAACTTCGGCACCAAGGTGAATCAAAGTTTCAATCAAGACAGCAGTCTGAATTGTCATATGAAGGCAACCGGCAATGCGCGCACCTTTTAATGGCTGGCTTGCACCATACTCTTCGCGGATAGCCATCAAACCTGGCATTTCTGCTTCTGCAAGGCGGATTTCTTTACGTCCCCATGCAGCAAGACTCATATCAGCTACTTTGTGGGCCAATGAAAAATCGATAGTCGATTTAGTAATTGTACTCATAACGGCATTTTTTGTTTAATAATTTTAATAAAAAGTTGAGCAAAAGTAATAATTAATAATTTTTTGAACTAAAAGAAAAATGATACGGGTATAATGATTTCCTTAGTAGCAAGTTAATTCCTGAAATTGTTCAAGCCTGTGTTCAATGTCTGCCGGTTGAATTTCTTTCATTCTTTCCGGACCAAATTTTTCTACACAAAAAGACGCCATTGCAGAACCGGCAATAACCGCTTTTTTCATTGTTTCGAAAGATATGTTGTCATGTTTTGCGATATAGCCGATAAATCCGCCTGCAAATGTATCGCCGGCACCGGTCGGGTCAAATACTTCTTCAAGCGGAAGTGCTGGCGCAGAAAAAATCTGCTCGTTGTAGAACAACAACGCACCGTGTTCTCCTTTCTTAATAATCAGGTATTTAGGACCCATAGCACGGATGGCTTTGGCCGCTTTTACCAATGAGTATTCTCCACTAAGCTGGCGTGCTTCACCATCATTTACTACCAAAACATCTACCAGTTTCAGCACATCCGAAAGTTCGTCCAGGGCAATATCCATCCAGAAATTCATTGTATCGAGCACAATCAGTTTCGGGCGGTTTTTCAATTGGAGAATGACACTTTTTTGTACTGCAGGAGCCAGGTTACCCAACATCAGGTATTGACAATCCTGATAGCTTTCGGGCAATTGCGGGTTAAACTGAGCCAATACATTCAGGTCTGTTACCAAAGTGTCGCGGGTGTTCATGTCTGTATGATAGCGTCCACTCCAGAAGAAGCTTTTGCCGTCTTTTACAACTTCCACACCTTCAAAAGTGACGCCGCGGGTTGCCAGTTCGTCCATTTCTTTTTGCTCAAAGTCATTTCCGACTATCGAAACCTGACGGATAGGCTGGTAGAAATTGGAAGCTGACCAGGCAACATAGGTTGCAGAACCACCAACAATACGGTCTGTTTTACCAAAAGGCGTTTCGATGGCATCATAAGCCATAGTACCCACAACAATTAAAGACATATCTGACTGAAAAATTTTTGCGAAGGTAATTTATATTGATTCAAATAACGGCTATATTTGGATGCTATATACTTTTTCTTATCTTTGAATATAAAATATTATTATGAAAAAAGTCCTCTTTGTTGCCATATTAGCTACTGTTGCAATTACAGCATGTAAAAAGAAAGATACATCCACACCTACCCCAACGCCTACTCCAACTCCGGTAGATACCAATAAGGCTACCTCCAGATATGATGCGCTTACCACAGATAAGTGGAAGATTACTGCAGTTCACATGTCTAAAGGAGACACGCTTATTGTTGATTATTATGATGGTCAGATGAAAGATTGTGAAAAAGATAATTTTATCTTTTTTAATAAAAGTGGCTCAATTACCTCAGATGAAGGTGCTACGAAATGTGATGCTTCTGCAGCACAAATAACGACTGATGGAAGTTGGACTTTAAACAGTGATACAACTATGTTCACAATTAAGGATTCCAAAATATTGCCAATCACCGGTACCGCTACGGCAAAAGTTATCCTGATTGATAAAACAAATTTTAAAATTTCAAAAGATACAACGATTGTTTATCCAGGAATAGGCTCAATTTCAGGTACGATATATGCCAACTTCACTAAGGTTAAATAATTATAAAGTCTCTTGGTAGAATAAAAAAATTATGAAAAAAATAATTTTCGCAATATTAATAGGTAGTGTTTGTTTCAGCGCCTGTAAAAAAAAGGATCCTTCTAAAACAGAACTATTGCAGAACGGGAAGTGGAAGCTGACAGCTGCCTCATTTAATGGTTTCATTGATATTTTAAGCAACTTTAAAGATTGTCAGAAAGACAATACTTATACTTTTAATTCAAATAAAACCATTACGGTAGATGAAGGTGCAACAAAATGCAAGGATTCTGTTGCCCAATCGTATACTGATGGCAAGTGGAACCTCTCGGCTAACGATACAAAAATATCCCTGGATGGCAGTTCGATAACGCAAGGTTTCGCCACAGGTCCACTCACAGCGGATATTGTGGCTTTGAATGCTACCACATTGCAGATCTCTAAGGATACGGCCTTCGCCGGAATTTCAGGAAAGGCCAGTTTTACCTTTACCAATGTGAAATAAAACGATTGCCGGATTATTTATAGAGCGCATCTTCTTTTTAGGATGCGCTCTATATTTTTATAGAAACTGTACCTTCGGATTATGAGATTAGTGATTTTACTCTTATTAATAACTTCACCTGCTTTTGCGCAAAACAATACCTATCCGCAACAATATTTCAGAAACCCGCTAAACATCCCGATTTTGCTTGCAGGTAATTTTGGAGAATGCAGACCGGGGCATTTTCATAGCGGTATTGATATAAAAACGGAAGGAAAAGAAAACCTGCAGGTGTTTGCGGCTGCGGATGGCTACATTTCGAGGGTAAAAATGGAGTCCGGCGGATTTGGGCATGGGGTTTATATCACCCATCCTAATGGTTATACTACCTTATATGCCCACCTCAACAATTTTTTTCCGGCATTGCAAAAGTTGGTCCACCAATCGCAATATGAAAAAATGAGCTGGGAGCTGGATCTGACTTTTTCTCCTGAAAAATTTCCGGTCAAAAAAGGGCAACAAATAGCGTGGAGCGGCAACACAGGCGGCTCTACAGCACCACACTTACATTTCGAAATAAGGGATACCAAAACAGAGCATCCTTTGAATCCCCAGCTTTTCGGATTTGAGATCCGGGATGAAATTTCGCCAAAGATGAAAGAGCTGGCACTTTATAATGCAGAAGAGAGCATTTATGAGCAGCATGCTTTGCGATTTAAACTTACTGGGAAAAACAAGGAATTCTCACCACTAAAAGACACGCTGGTTTGCCCCTACCTGACGGTTAATATTGGCCTGTCCGCTGATGATTTTATGGATCAATCAGATAACACGTTGTCCTTTTATAAAGCAGCATGGTATATGGATGATACTTTACACGGAATCCTTCTCCTGGATGATATCGGATACGACGAAACCCGCTACCTGAATGCCTGTGCTGATTATAAAACAAAGCAGGAGACTGGTCTTTGGTTCAATAGTTTGTTTTTGCTTCCCAACAATAAGCTTAACAGGATTTATGAGAATTTAAAAAACGGAAACGGTTCGCTTTCTTTGCGTGAAAATGCTTTACACCGGATTAAAATCATCCTTACCGACGTTAATGGGAATGAATCGGTTTTGCGAATGAATATATTGCAACAAGGCGAACCAGTTCCAATATCCTGTCTTCAGTTGTGGAAAGCTGGGCTTTCCCAAACAATTAGTTTGCCTAACCTGAAATTTAACCTGGAGCCATTGTCGCTTTATGATGACGTGTGCGGCGATATTTACCGCCTGGAAAGAAAATCTTCCGAAGGCTACGTGTCAGCAGAATTTGCCGTTCATCTCCCGGAAATACCGGTCCATCAATATTTTGATATCAGCCTAAAACCAGAAATAGCCATTCCTTTTGCCTTAAATAATAAAATTGCCATCCGGTATAGTGATGGTAAAACAAAATCCGGAAGGACTGCAAAATTGAATAATGGCTGGTATACTGCATCAGTAAGGAGTTTTGGAAACTACCAGTTAGTCATTGACACTTCCTTGCCTCAAATAACTCCATTAGTAAAAAGCGGAATGATTTTGGGTAAACGTAAGGAACTTCGTTTTATCGTAAAAGACAATCTGACAACAATTAAGAAATTTACAGGAACAATAAATGGCCAATGGGTTTGTATGGAACAACATGGCAATTTCTGGTTTTATACGATTGATGAATATTGCCCTAAAGGCAAAAATAAACTACTGCTAGTGGCCGCGGATGAAAACGATAATGAACGCCAGATTGAGTATTATTTTATCCGCTAAATAAGCGTTTGCTACTTTAGCTAAACTATTGAATTGATAAGTTATGAACAGTTTTGGCAGAAAATTCAGGGTAACAATTTTTGGAGAATCGCACGGTGCGTTTTTAGGGATTTCCATTGATGGATGCCCTGCCGGAATTGCAATTAATGAGGCTTGTTTTATGACAGATATCAACAGACGAAAAGCCGGCGCATCCGGAACAACGCCACGTCTTGAAGAAGATAAACCAACTATTGTTTCTGGTGTATTTAATGGATATTCTACAGGAGCGCCAATTACTATTTTGTTTGCTAATGAAAATGTCCGTTCCACAGATTACGAAGCAATAAAACAAACACCTCGTCCCGGCCATGCAGATTTTGTGCTGGACAAAAAGTTTAATGGATTCAATGATTATCGCGGAGGCGGATATTCCTCCGGGAGGCTGACCCTGGCCTTGGTTGCGGCGGGTGTTATCGCAAAAAAAATCCTTGCTCCGGCAATAGTGACTGCTCATCTTTCTGAGGCAGGGGGAAATACGGATATTGAGTCAGCGATTGCTACGGCAATTGAAAATCAGGATAGTATTGGCGGCATTGTTCGATGCGCTGTGGTGGGTTTGCCCGCATCGCTTGGCGAACCATTTTTTGATTCAGCAGAGTCCGTTATCAGCCATTTGGTTTTTTCTATTCCTGCCGTAAAAGGTATTTCTTTCGGAGCTGGTTTTGCTGCGGTTAAGATGACCGGCAGCCAGCATAATGATGCAATTGTTGATGCCGAAGGAACGACAAAATCTAATTTTTCAGGTGGAATAAACGGTGGCATATCAAACGGAAATGAATTGTATTTTGACGTGGCCGTAAAACCTACCAGCAGCACTCCCCGCAGTCAGCAGACCTGGAATAAAGAAACACAATCTGTAGAAGAATTTACAATAAAAGGGCGACACGATTTATGTGTCGCCCTTAGGGTGCCCGTAGTTGTAGAGGCTGCGACGGCTATTGCCCTGGCAGATCTGAAGTTGCTTTGATTATTGGACCTGCGCTTTAATGGTCGCGGCGCTGTTTTGACCCTCAATCTTTACAAAATAAATTCCTTTAGCCGCCGAACTTAGATTTAGTGGCAGATTGTTTTGTCCGGCCTGCACTGTCCAGTTTTGTGTCTGAATTGATTTGCCCGAAATATCTATAACAGAAACAGTAAGTTGTTCTGATTGGTTTGCTGTAAAATCAAGATTGAAAATTCCATTGCCCGGGTTGGGAAATAACACGACATCCAGTTTTTCTTTCCCTTCAAAATGATAGACGCTTAGATCTTTTATTAATTTTCGAAGTGCACCGTATGCATTGATTTTACCGTGTCCCCAGGTGTTGGTACCAGCAGGAGGAACAATGCCGGTTCCGGCATCAGTAATAGCTGTTTCAAACAGTATTTCTTTTATCTTTTCCGGGCTGAGCGTAGGGTCAACTTGTAGTAATAATGCTACAATACCTGCTGCCATTGGTGATGAGGCTGAGGTGCCGGTAAATTGTCCATAGTAGTAATTTTTTCCGGAACCTAAATCAGTATATTTACTAACAGTGCTGGCATTTTTGGAGCCTGTTTCAGAGTATCCTGTGTCCCAGGAGCTTACGCTGGTAGTGATACCAGCTCCAGGTGCAGCAAGGTCAGGCTTAATGCGGCCATCTATGTAAGGCCCCCTGCTGGAATAGCTTGAAATTCTATTGATAGAGCCAAGGCCGCTACCATAGCTTTGAGGAATTCCATTGATGTCTATATAATTTACTTTAGAATTAAAAGAGCCAACAAGTAGCGTTGATTTTCCTGCTCCCATATCACTGACGGTACCTACAAAATTTCCACTCACTGCCCATGGGAAACCTAATGCAACAAATTCTGACCTGTAACGAAAGGTATAACCATAATAATAGTACTCATTCCACATGTTAATTTTGCCGCTGGTTCCGGAAACCGTTATGCCTATACTGTCTGTAGCTTTATTATATACATTTATGGTTACGCGTGGTTTCATATTGTATTCTGCCGAAGATGTAATGGTTTGTACAAAACAGGTATCCAGTCCGTTGGCTGAAATTAGCGTGTCCAGATGTGTTCCATTATCAATACAAATTTTACCTGTTGATGTTCCTGCAATTCCTTTACTGTAGAGCGTTGTGTTTACACAGAAAGTTTTTGCTGTGTCACCCCATATGTCTATCCATGTTCTTTTCATTGGGGTGGAAGAAAAGGATAAGAAAGTACTTAATGCGGTATCTGTCGCCGAGAATGTTTTGCTAAGATGAATAAGAGATTGGCCATCATTTCCTGCACTCATAACAATGATTTTTCCTTGTCCGGAAAGAGTATCAAAAGCCTGGTTCACGAGTGATGTTCCGTCGTGCGGACCAGAATGGGAACCCCAGCTGATATTTACCACTATGGGTTTGCCTACTGATTTAGCATATTTCATCAAATAACTTACTCCGTCAATAAAATCTGAAAAACCGCCTGTCAGCCATTGTCCACCGATAGAGTCACGACGCACCCCAACAAAAACCATTTCACTTTGATAAGCTACACCACGGTATAATCCCGGGCTGGGACTGCCAAATCCTGAACCCGCAGCAAGCCCGGAGACACCCGTTCCGTGCGTCTGTACAGGATTGTCAGTGCCTTTAGCTTTTAATGCATTGGTATCAGTAATTTCATTTCCGTAAGTAAATCCGGCAGGAGGTGTTCCTGTGCCATTCATTTCCCAGGCCTTAATGATGCGATATTTAGTGCCAGTTGTATCATACATAGTTGGGTGATTATAATCAAAACCAAAATCAATAATCCCAACTAAAACGTCTTTACCGCTGTAGCCAATCGGAAGGCTGTATCCTCCGTGTGCGGAATCTACCCGGCTGGCATTTCTTGCTGCTTCCAATTGCGGCATTACCGGCTCATCAATCTGTATGTAATGAATACCCTTAATTTTTGTAAAGGAAATTACGTTTTCAACCGGAACCTGAACTGTCCAGATGTTTCCGGCCTTTGTGCCAATTGACGCTCTGATAATGTTGAGCTGATCCTGCACTTTATCAGCAGCACTGCTATTTATTTTGATAATCGCACTAATGCAAACAACACCATCATTGCGTTTTTTATAAAGGTATCCTTGCGGGAAATTAATGTTTGACGGAAGCTTCTGCGCGTCAATCAAATACATTTTGGTCAGTGGCGACAATGTAGGAACTGCATCCTGTGCAAATGCTCCAAAGCTTAAGCCAGTCATTAGCAACAGAGAAAAGAGTTTTTTCATCGGAAAAAGTTGAATAGTATGATGTTATTCGTAAAGATAATAAAAACCGATTAATGCCTGAGTGAAGGGCCTGGCTTTTCAGTTTTTCTTACAGGACATTATGTTTATATTTGAATTTATAAAGAGATAAATAATGGCTTCGCTAATCAAAAAGAAAATTTTTATCAGCTACAGAGTAAAGGATACACAGGCTGCCACCGGCAGGCTTGTTGATGCACTCAAACAGCATTTTGACGAAGACCAGATTTTCCTGGACATCGATAAGATTGAGCCCGGCCTTGATTTTACGGAAGTTATTTCAAAATATCTTGATTCCTCTGATGTTATGCTGGCAATTATAGGTCCGGATTGGATGGGCTATAACAGCGAAAAGGGCACCTACAGAATTAATGAGTTGAATGATTGGGTTAGAACAGAAATTGCAACTGCTCTTAAACGCAATATCAGAGTTGTACCTGTTTTGCTGGATGGGGCCAATATGCCCGACGATGCAATTTTGCCGGATGATTTGAAACCAATCCTGCGCAGACAATCCTATGAAATCAGCAATAAGCGTTGGAAGTATGATTCTGAAGAACTGATTCAATACTTGCAGAAAGCGCTTGGCCAGACCCCGAAACCCAATCCCCGTAACGGAAACATTCATCCCAATCCACCTAAAAGCAATTCAAAATTTATTCTCATTGGTCTGGGTGTTTTAATTCTTCTTGCTTTATTAAAGTTCATTCCATCGGGAAACAAGGATAGTAATGTTTTGCCTGTAAAAAAGGATACAATGGCCGTAACTCCTGTCAATCCACCCGGAGCAGATCCGGGCAATCAGGTTCAACCAGTTGCAGCGGAAACAAAAAATATTGCAGGAAACTGGTATGATCCTAACGGGAAAGGGACTTATATCTTTAGCCAAAGCGTGGAACAGGTTTCCCTGAAAATATATGCCCTCACCGGCCAGCAGACAGGAGAGGGCATAGGTAAAATTAATGGTGATAAAGTTAATGTCCATATGACCTTATCTTTAAACGATGTTATGATCCCCTGCGATTTACAATTAATTCTTGCGCAGGACGGATATTCAATGAGCGGTAATATTAAAATCGAAAATAACGGTGCTGCCTACTCCGAAAAGATTTTTTTAGAAAGGCAATAAAGCGGCTTTACATCCAGATCATTTTTTCTGCCAGCGGTGTTTTGCGCATCCCTTCTTTTACAGGTTCATCAGAGTAGCCAAGATATAAAGCACCAATTACATGGTCTTCTTCCCGTAGCTTCAGATATGATTTCATCTCCGGTTGCAATACACTTCCTCCTGTGCCCCAATAAGCAGCAATACCAAGGCTTTCAGCGCCTAATAATAAATTTTGAATGGCTGCTGCTGTAGCGGCTGTCTCTTCAAATGCAGGAATTTTTGGCAAGTCGCCACGACGTATTACAGCAATCAAAACGTGAGAGCTTTTGTCGCCCATGTGAACCAGGTTATTGTATGCCTCCTCAGTTAATTCAGTGTTTGCGGCACGCTTCATATCTGCATGATCTTTACAAAAAACAGCCACTTTTTCGCCTCCCCAGATATAGAATCTCCATGGTTCGGTGCGGCCATGAGTGGGAGCCCAGTCAGCTAACGCTATCAGTTTTTCAATTGTGGAATTTTCAATGGTAGCACCATTCATTTGTGCTGGTTTTATGGTGCGTCTGCCGCTTATTATTTTACTTAAAGTTTGAAATTGTTCTTGCATTGAGGTGGTTAGTTTGAATGCAAGATTACCAAAATAAAACCGGCTGCTTTCTGCTGAAAGAAAACCTTAACTAAAAGACTTTGATAAATGAACCTGGTTTTCAGATCAGGCGATTGTCTGTTGCAACCTTCACTGCGTTTACTTTATTATTTACCTGAAGTTTCCTGTACACATTTTCTATATGCTTTCGTACGGTGCCAATGCTGATGTACATATTGGCGGCAAGCTGCTCATAGGTAAGTCCGTTCTTTAATTGTTCCAACAATTCTATTTCGCGTGGACTTAAGCCAAAATCCTGTTTTGTGAATTGAGCCTGCATCGGAGTTCGGATCAGGTTCAGCGCTTTCATGGCAATGATAGGTGACATAGCAGCACCACCATCCATCGTTTCCAGAATGGCTTTATAAATACTGTCTTTGGGTTCTTCTTTCAATAAATAGCCACTTGCGCCGGCCATTATTGCTTCAAATATTTTTTCGTCATCATCGAATGTGGTAAGTACCAAAACCTTTATTTGCGGGAAGTGTCTTTTTACTTCTTTGGTGGCATCAATACCATTCATAAGTGGCATATCAATGTCCATTAATATCAGGTCTATCTGATGTCCGGCCAATTCATCGTTCAGGATTTTTCCATTCATTGCCTTTAGCTTTACCACCAAATCCGGATACGCAGAAAGCTTTTCTTCAATCGCCTTCAAAGCCATCTGATTGTCTTCTGCTATAGCAATATGAATTTTGGGCATAGGAAAAAGATTAGTCTACAAAAATAACGCAGATAAACTGGCGAGCCATACGATATTCATCGTATTTAAGAGAATTTCGCTTCCAGCGTTACGGTAGTTCCTTCATTTTTTACAGAAGAAATCCCATAGCTGCCGCCAATACTATTCATCCTGTGTTTCATGTTTTCCAGTCCAAAGCCTGTTGAACTTTCCTCAATATCAAATCCGGAGCCATTGTCAGATATAATAACCTGTATAGCTTGCGCATCAGAATTGACATCCACTAAAATCTTTGTGGCCCCTGAATATTTAAGCGCATTGTTTACAGATTCCTGTGTTGTGCGAAATAGCTCCGTAATCAACTCTGCTTTCATCAATGCCTGGGGGTCTTTAACGTTTGCCTGAACACTTAGCTGATCAATATTCTTCAGGAAATCACGGAGCTTCACTACAAATTCTTCCACTTTCACAGACGATTTATTAATAAGCCAGACTGTTTTGCGCAGCTCGCGAATCGTTTCGTTGGTCAGGTCTTTTACTTGTTGCAGCTTATTATTATCGGTGCCAATATTGTCAACTGTAGCATTGATAAACGTAAGATGAGCGCCAATGTTGTCATGTAGTTCGCGGGATATACGAAGCCGTTCATTTTGCATTGCATTGCGTGCTTCTGCTTCCTTCAGTTGCAGCAGGAAAAGCGCTTCTGCTTTTAGCTTTTCCTCTTTAGCCGTTCTGTTTTTATAATAAGCGTAGGCCAAAACAATCAGCATAATGAGCAATAGAACGGTGGCAAACAATCCCAGTCGCTGGATAGTCTTTTGTTTGTTCAATACTTTTATCTGCTGCTCTTTCTTTTCAGTATCAAATTTGGTGGTAAATTCTGCAAACTGTTTCGATTTTTCTTTATTGTACACGCTGTCTTTCATTGTGGTGTACAGTTCGTGATAATGCAGGGCAAGGTTAAAGTCATTTTTGAGCTTATACAGATTACAGAGGTGCTGATAGGTATATTGTGTCAGATCCAGAAAACCAATCGATGTACTTGCCAGCTCTGCTTTATGACCATAAAAAATGGCTGAGTCCAGCTGTTTGGATTGCATGTAGGACTCACTGATATTGATTGTTGCAATGGCAACGCCATATTTATCGTCGATTTCTTTTCTTATGACAAGGGCTTGTTTCAGATATTCAATAGCCTGCTCAAATTTGTTTTGCTGCGACAATACTGTTGCAATATTCTCCAGGCTGTAAGACATTGCACCATAATTATTAATCGATTTATTGAGCGCATAGCTGATATTGTAATGATACATAGAACTGTCCAGTTTTCCATCTCTGTCCAGCATTATCCCAATACGGTTGTGTCCGTCAGCCAGACCCATCGTGTCGTTTAATTGTTTGCCCAATGCCAATCCTTTATAGATATAAGCATAAGCCGTTTTTTTGTCTTCGTTTTTGGAGTAGACACCCCCTATTTCATAATAAACAATTTCCAGTTCGTAGCTTACTTTGTGCTGCTCTCCGATTTTGATGCCCTGTATATAGGTCTCTATGGCTTTAGAGTGATTTCCTGCAAGAAAAAAATAATTGCCGCGCAATCTGTAAATTTCTACAAGCGCTGCATAATCTTTTATTTCCAACACAATGTTTTCTGCTTTGGTAAGAAAATAAGCCAGCGAATCATTATGGGATTGATAAGCCGTGCGCAACTTATGCATCATTGCTTCAATTTCTTTTGAATGTGGCGTATTTGCACGGGCAAATGCGGAACTTAAAACAAGTAAAATGACGATCAGGTGGCGCATTGGAAATAGCAAAAAATTAGACTTATTTCGTAAAGATAATATCTGTTTAATGGAAAAGCGAACAGGAATACGCAATTTATCGTATTGCGCATCATCCTTCAGAAACCTACTTTTGCCTTGTCATTAATGTTTCTATCCATCTTACATAAACGACAAACAAAATGATGCTGTGAGCTGAACTTGGCGATAGAATTCTTAGAAATTGTATCCACGGGCTTTGCCTTTACAAAAACAAACAGTAGTAGCCAGACAATGAAATTCATCACAGCATCGTCATTGTCTGGTTACTTTTTCTGCCTGCTTTACATCATTCACACATCTGTCGTCATTTAGGTGTTTCCGTGTAACTTTATTTTCTGTATTATTCTTAATTCAGCAATCTTCTTACTGTTATGACGCACAAAAAAGGTCTTTTAGGATTTTTCGATAAGTTTTCAAAAAAAGTAACAAGGGCTACCGGCAGCCCTTTCGCCTTTCTTATCGCTTTCGCCATTATCATCGTCTGGGCTGTTTTGGGTCCCGTGTTTGGCTTTTCGGACACCTGGCAGCTGGTTATCAATACCGGTACAACCATTATCACTTTTTTGATGGTGTTTGTCATTCAACAATCACAAAATAAAGACACGATGGCTTTGCATCTGAAGCTGAACGAGCTGATTGCCTCCAGCGAAAGGGCCAGCAACCGATTGGTAGATATTGAAGATCTTACCGAAGCCGAGCTGGATAAACTGAAAAAGTTTTACATCGCACTCTCCGACCTGGCGGAAAAGGAAGACGATTCTTTTGCAACCCATTCTATTGACGAAGCAAAAAGGAAGCATTGCGAAAAGGTGGTGGAAAAGAATGCTCCTAAGTCGAAAGATGATATCGAAAATCCTCTTTAATTTTTATTGAATTCAGCAAAACATCAGCATAAGTTATCTGTTATATACACAAAAAAGCAGCAAACCAATCGGTTTGCTGCTTTTACATAATGATATCTGAAGTTAATTAAATACCCAAAAGACCTTTTACCGGATCCTTTCCGATTAACATCAACTCAGGGTTTTCCAATAGTTCTTTTACCCTTACCAGGAAGCCAACTGACTCGCGGCCATCAATAATACGGTGGTCGTAGCTTAGTGCCAGGTACATCATCGGGCGTATTTCTATTTTGCCATCGATCACCATTGCACGGTCCTGTATTTTGTGCATGCCCAATATGGCTGCCTGAGGAATATTAATGATAGGAGTGGAAAGTAAAGAACCGAAAACGCCACCGTTAGTCAGGGTGAAGGTTCCGCCGGTCATTTCTTCCATACTTAATTTATTGTCGCGGGCTTTTTTGGCCAGTGTCACAACAGCCTGTTCGATCTCCGCCATATTCATGCTTTCTGCATTGCGGATTACCGGCACTACCAGTCCTTTAGGGGCTGATACGGCGATAGAAATATCACAATATTCATGGTAGATAATCTGATCGCCATCGATGTAAGCATTTACTGCAGGCCATTCCTGCAAGGCAATGCATGCCGCTTTGGTAAAGAAGGACATAAAGCCAAGGTTTACACCGTGGGTTTCTTTAAAGCCATCTTTATACTTTTTACGAATGTCCATGATGTTGGTCATGTCTATTTCGTTGAAAGTGGTGAGCATTGCTGTTGTATTCTTTGCCTCAACCAGTCTGCGGGAAATAGTTTTGCGCAGGTTGCTCATTTTTTCCGGACGATCGGTGCGGCTGATTTCTGTAGCGCCACCTTTGATACCTGGTTTATTTAAAGCTTCAAGTACATCGTTTTTAAGGATTTTACCTGAAACGCCTGAACCTGAAACTTCATTTGGTTTTACTTTTTTGTCGGCCATTATTGCCTGGGCCACAGGTGTAGCTTTTACATCGGCTGGCAAGGCTTCTGCTTTTGGGGCAGCAGCGGCAACGGGTGTTGCTTTCGCTTCGGCAGGTTTTTCTGTTTTGGCCGGTGCGGCGGCAGCGCCTTCAGGGCGTGCAGCCGTCTCGTCTATCTTGCAGGCCAGGTCGCCAATGTTGATTGTTTCGCCTTCCTTGGCTACAATATGCAGGATGCCCGCCTGCTCGGCATTCAATTCAAAAGTTGCTTTTTCTGACTCCATTTCGCAGAGCAATTCGTCACGCTCTACCCAGGCTCCATCGGCTTTCAGCCATTGTACTAAAGTTACTTCGCTTATCGACTCGCCTACGGTAGGCACTTTTATTTCAATCATTGGAATAAAATCTTATATTTTTTACTGCTGAAAAATCACACGCTTTGAGGGTACGAAATTAGTAAACCAAAGAGTAAAGGCAAAATTTAATAAAATGAGAATGAAAACTTCTTGCTAAGCGGGTATATATTTTACCTGCAATAAAAAAGCCCTTCAGGATTTGAAGGGCTTTTTTCGTTATTCCAGTATGGTAATATTTCCTCTTTTACTGTCTGTTTCCCCATTTATAAAGGTTGCGTTGAGCACGTATGCATAAGATTCCATAGGTTGCGGTTTCCCGTTAAATTTCCCATCCCAGCCAATCTCTGCAGAAGATGTTTGGAAGACAACCTGACCCCAGCGATTGTAAATGGTGAATTCCATAGACTGGATAGCAGCCCCTCTTACATAAAGTATATCATTAATGCCATCTCCATTTGGTGTAAATGCGGTTGGTACATCCAGCAGCGGTACAATTAATGCGTCTACATTTTTGCAGATTGTATCATTACAATTTTCAAACCCCTCGGCTATCAGACAGGTTTTGTAAGTGCCGCTTTTTTTGAACAGATGACTTGGATGTTCAACCCTGCTTTGTGAGCCATCACCAAATTGCCACAAATAGGTAATTGCATTTTTTGACAAATTGGTATAATGAATGGAATCGTTGGCAATAGGTATTTTGGGTTGATAATCAAAATTTGCTTCAGCGCCCGGTCTAATAGTTATTTTCTTTCGGAATGTATCACTTTTGTTGCAGGCATTACTATTGGTAACGATAAGCGTAATGGTATATGTTCCGGTATCATAGATATGTGTTGGGGTGGCGTCGGTAGAAGTTGTACCATCACCAAAATCCCACCAAACGGAAACTGCATTTGTGGACGCATTTGTAAAGAGTAGACCTCCGGAACGGATACACAGATTGTCTGGCAAGCTTGTCACCGCTTTGACAAACTTATTATCAATCGTTACCGTCTTTTTGATCGTATCAGGATTGTTGCATGCTAAAGGATCATTCATGATTAGAGTAATCAGATATGTGCCGGTTTTAGCGTAGTTGTGGATTGGAGGTGTTACCCCGGTAAATTTACCACTGCCATCCCCAAAGTCCCAGATGAAGCTTGCACTGCCGCTTTTGCCATAGGTTGATGTATTGGTGAATCTGACTTTGTATGGGCTGATACAAGTATCTATTTTGATGGTAGTAAAGTCTGCAACAATACTATTGCTGTCAACAATAATTTCCACATACGAGGTGTCGTATTCAATACAGGCGTCAGGGTTGTGAACCACAAGGCGCACCTGGTACGTTCCCGGTTTATAAAAGGTATGCGTAGGTTCCTTGGTAGTAGAAACAGGTGTTCCATCGACAAAGTCCCAAAAATAGTCCTTGGCGTTTTTAGAAGTATTCAGAAATTTTACGGTAAAAGGTGAGCAACCTTTTGCTGCCGGGTCAGCCGTGGCTTTGGCTACAACAGCAGAAAGATCAAAAGATATCTTCAAAGCCGCCAGATTACAATTGTCAGAGCCATTGGTAGGGCTAAGTGAGCCCGGAGTGGTAGGGAATGCTGGTCCTGCACTGCCGCCGCAACCACCACACATAGCCTGATATACAATTCCATTCTTGTCAAATCGGCTTGTTCCTCCATCCACGTGCTCTCCAAATCCTGAGTTAGGAGAAGAGCGGCCAAAGTAAGAGCCATATAGCAGTGCTGTAGCATTCTTATTTAACACAATAAAGTAAAAGTCAAAACCATCAGTAGTGGATTGAATAGCTGTGGCCGAGGTAATGGGCATGCTATTGGTTGTACCTATTCCAGGTACACCGGCAGTATTTAGCGGTCCGCCCCAACCGGAGATATAAACATTCTGACAGGTATCTACCAGGAAAGCTACAGGTGAAATGTTTGTTTCGGTAGAGGTGCCCGAGCCATAAACGGTAGAATAAATAGGGGCAGTTAGGGTATTATTGATTTTCACCACAAACTGACTGGAATTGGGAACGCTAAACACACCTGCCGATACAGGAAAGCCTCCTCCCAAAGTTTGCCCCATCATATACACATCATCATTATCATCAATTGCTAAACCGTAGACCTGATCATAGCCTGATGCTCCAATGAACGTGCCGCTCTGTAAGGTATAAAGTGGACCATTTGATATTTTCACGACATAGCCATCCGCAGTGCCACCCAGGTAAGAAGGCCGGTAGCTTCCTGAGGTTGAAGGGAAGTCGCTGCTGGTGGTGCCTCCTCCCATAAAGATTGAAGTTTCTGCTTTGTTCAGTGTTAGCACATATCCAGCATCGTTTCCTGCCCCTCCGAGGTAAGTTCCGAATGTCATAGAACTTAAGTCGGAAGCCATTTTTACTAAAATAGCATCCTGCCCTCCGGATTTGCTTGCCTGTATTGGTGATACAGTGGGAAAATTGGTTGAACTGGTTACCGCTGCAACATAGATGCTCCCTACTGCGTCGATTATTACTTCGCTCCGTGCATCGTCACCATAATTGTGCTTTAATACAGCAGAGCTTCCATAGACACTATAATCTGCTGAAATATTTACTGCGTCGTCAGCGCTGCCACCCAGATAAGTAGAGCCTACCAATCCGGTACCGGCAGGGTTTAGTTTAGTTACTACCAGATCGGCATTGCCATTATAAGTTCTGTCGTATGCTGTTATTGTTGTAGGATAGTTGGAAGAATAGGTTCTTCCAGAAATTATTAAATTATTCGCTTTGTCTACCACCATACTATGCGGCTGATCATTGTCTGACCCGCCAATATATGTTGCATATACTTTGGCCGTTCCGGCGCTGTTAATTTTCATTATTCCAATGTCTGTGACAAGACCTCCACCACTGGTAGTGGTACCTCCTGCAAAACCAGTTTGAAATGCACCTACACTTACCGGAAAGCCTATATCCCTTACAAAGCCTCCGGTATACATATTGCCGGCATCGTCGTAGGTGGCTGTGAAGCCAAAGTTGTCGGCGGTGGAGCCGGTGAAAGTACAGAATACTACTGTTGGGTCAATCACAAGGGTGTTATTATGGTCATAATCATTTGGGAACTCAAAACTTACCCGGCTATTTTCGAGTACATATTTACAAGGGACCTTCTTTTGCTGATCATTGATATACTGGTAAACTTCCGGTTTTAGTTCTTTTACTTCTCCTACCGACGTGTAAATAACCAGACTGCCTTCTTTGTTAATTTTAATTTTATCTACGCCATCAAATTTTAATTTGATTTGAGATGGATCTGCATTTGGTGCTACAATAAAGTCATACTTCAAGTTTGGGCCTTCTGAAGATAGGTGGAGATTAACACCTTTATAGATTTCTTCGTAATCTATAGCCAGAGCAGGGTGTATATTGCTTTTCCATTTTGCGGTGTCATTGCCCAGAAAATAATTATAATAATGATTTTGTATTTTACTTTCTGAAAATGTAGCGGGCAGGCAATTTTCAAAAGTCATTTTGTAAGCGTGACAATTAATTTTGGGCGCTATTTTAGAATGCCCATGTTTGTAGGCATCTATCTTATCCCATGCGCCTTGCTCGGCCAGCAGGTAGGTGATACCGTCCCTATGTAAGAAAAGATCACCGGTTCCCGTGATGGATTTGTACTGAAAGTCTCCTTGCCATTGACCTTTATTCTGGACAAATTCCAGGCGGGCGGTTTGCCCCCTGACATAACATGGCATCAGCAAAAGGAATAAATATAATAGGTGTAGTCTTTTCATAGGTGAAAATATTGAATGAAAACTTGACGTAAATTTAGTTAAAAACTTAACGCAATCCATTAATGTCAATTTTTGATTTTTTCCTGAAAAAGAAAAGCACACAAATTGGGTTTGTGTGCTTTTGATAAATTTAAATGAAAAGTATTATTGAGGACGCTTTTTAATGTCGTCTATTATGATAAGTTGATAGTAAGAATAGGGTTTAGAAGATCCGCATGTATCATAAACGTCAGAAACATGTGACTTGACTTTTACAAGCATTCCATTGTGCTGGTAGGCACTTAATAATTGGTAAGGTTTTTCTTCTCTTCCATCCTCAAACTGCAGCAGATAACCGCAGCCTTCTGCAGTTACATCCCCACTGTCAACAACAGTTGCATCTTCAAATCCCTCGTCAGGTTTATTACAAGCAAATATAGATAGAGTGAATATAATGGTAATCAGGTG
The DNA here is from genome assembly GCA_002482815.1 of Bacteroidetes bacterium UBA7688. Lineage (GTDB taxonomy): Bacteria > Bacteroidota > Bacteroidia > Chitinophagales > Chitinophagaceae > Rurimicrobium. Next base: position 958 of record DLGS01000109.1, on the reverse strand, counting down.
AAAATACTTTTTACGCATTTTATGCTTATTTAATGTTAAATAGTGCGGTAAGGTAGAAAAAAATATTGAAGGAAAAAAGCCTTAGGCCTATTTTTTTTCTTTAGATGTAAATTTATAACCTACACCCCTTATAGAATGGAAGAAAACAGGGTTCCTGCTATCCTCCTCGAAATGCTTTCTGAACCCTAAGATGAAGTTGTCAATTGTTCTCGTGGTAGGGTATACATTATAGCCCCAAACGACCTGAAGGATATGTTCACGGGATACTGTTTCGCCATCCCTTTCAATTAATAGTTTCAATAGTGCTGATTCTTTTTTGCTCAATTCCTGTCTGGTTCCATTCTTATCAAAACATTCATGAGCCGCAAAGTCAATCTTTCCTCCGGCAAATTCATAAACGTCTCCAATTGTATTTGTAGCGTGTTTGATTTTGTTGTTCTTCGAAATAAGTTTCTCGACCCGCAGCAACAATTCTTCCAGGTTGAAAGGCTTGGTCATATAATCGTCTCCTCCTTTTTTCAGGCCTTCGATACGGTCTGCAGCGCTATCTCTTGCAGACAAAAACAATATAGGTACATCTATATTTTGGGTACGGATAGTCTCACATACGGTTATTCCATCCATTTCAGGGAGCATAATATCCAGTATCACTAAATCGAAATACTCGGCTTTTACCATCTTAACGGCCTGGGCTCCTGTGGTTGCGCAGCTTACTTCATATCCTTCAAGTTCCAGATTGAACTGCAACATTTCGCGGATATTCTCTTCGTCTTCTACAATCAACAGGTTCGCAGTTTTAGCAATGCCCTTCATGTTTAAAAATTATTTAAGCAAATTTACCCTTTTACACAAAACATTATTTTCATTTCGGTAAATTTATTTGCAAAATTGGATGAAATTAATTTACCTTTGCTGCCCAATCACAGAAACGCGGGTGTGGTGAAATTGGTAGACACGC
>DLGS01000271.1 GCA_002482815.1 Bacteroidetes bacterium UBA7688 | reverse complement strand
GGTCGTCCGGCATCAGGTGGACCTGGTCGTCCGGGTGGTGCAGGCCGTGGCCCAGGTGGTGGCGGAACACGCCCAGGTGGCAGCCGTTAATCTCCGGGCTTCATAGCCTTAGGTTTCAAAACGATAATAATAAATTGATAGTATAGAAAGCCCTCTCGTAAGGGCTTTCTATAAATTTACACAATCCTGTTTTTTAATAAAAAATCTTAACGAAATGAGTGTTACAATAACAGCTTCAGACGTAAACAAATTGCGCCAGCAAACTGGTGCCGGAATGATGGATTGCCGCAAGGCTTTGGTAGAAAGCGAAGGCGATTTTGAAAAAGCAATCGACTACCTGCGTGCAAAAGGACAAAAAGTTGCTGCTAACCGTAGCGACCGTGATGCTAAAGAAGGTGTTGTTATTGCAAAAGCAAACCCTGATGGCAACTACGGTATTATCCTGGTAATCAGTGCTGAAACAGATTTCGTTTCTAAGAACGAAGATTTCATGAACTTTGGTCTTGAAGTAGCTGAACTGGCGCTTCAGAACATGGCTGCTGATGTTGAAGCAATCAAAGTTTTGCCAATGCAAGGTGCTACAGTTGGCGAAAAATTGCTTGAAATGGTTGCGAAAATCGGTGAGAAAATCGATATCACCCGCTACGAGCAGGTAAATGCTGATGCCGTTATTCCTTACATCCACGGTAACTACCGTATAGGTGTATTGGTTGGATTGAACAAAGCAATCAACGAAAACGTGGTAACTGCAGGTAAAGACGTTGCGATGCAAATTGCAGCGATGAACCCATTGGCACTTGACGAGTCAAGCCTTTCTGAAGATACCATTGCACGTGAAAAAGCAATTGCGATTGAGCAAATTATGGCAGAAGGCAAACCAGCTGATATGGCTGAGAAAATTGCTGCCGGTAAATTGAACAAATTCTTCAAAGACAACACTTTGTTGCACCAATTGTTCGTAAAAGACAACAGCAAAACTGTTGCTGAATACGTAAAATCTACAGAAGCAGGATTGGAAGTGGTTAGCTTCCGTCGTGTGGCGATTGGCGGATAATTTCCTCCAGACCATATTTTCAAAAAGGGGCAATGCTGCAAAGCGTTGCCCTTTTTTTGGGAATACAAAATCCCAGGCAGAGAGGGAAATGGTTGAATGAAATTTCCTGGCAGAATCAACTGTCACAGATTTTAATTTTCCAAAAAAAGCCTTTTGTAAGTGTTGAAAAAAGAAGCGCAGTATAATTTGATTGTTGAGCAATATTTTCAATCCCCGTCCTTCCTGAAAAATTTATTGTAGAGCGTGAAGAAAGTTTATCGAAATTCAGATGATGATTAGGAGTTATTAAATGATGTACCTAAAATGAGATTGGGTCCGCTTACTTCCGAAATCGTTATTTTTATAATTATAATAATCTGAATTGAACTCATGGTTAACCCTTTAAATTTTGACGTCCGCCCGGGCGGTCCTGTTTCAGAACAATTCCTGAAGCATCATATTTTCAGCTTTGATGGAGCGACAAATTTTATCCGGCAATTGCCCTATGGCCGCAACAAAAGCAAAACGGATCTTACCACTGTTTTTGCAGACGGATGTGGTACTTGCAGCACAAAACATGCTTTACTGAAACAGCTCGCGGATGAAAATGGGTTTGCTGATTTTAAACTAATCATCGGGCTATTCAGAATGAATGCAGTCAATACACCTAAAATTGCTGCAACCCTGAACAAGTATCAGCTCGGGTATATTCCTGAAGCCCACAATTACCTGAAATGGAAGAATCAGGTACTGGATTATACACACAGATCGTCTTCTTATACTGATTTTGAAAAGGATTTAATTGAAGAAATTGAGATTCAGCCGCATCAGATTACTGAATTCAAAGTGACCTATCATCAGCAGTATTTGAAAGCCTGGCTGGCAACTGAACAGGGATTAAATTTGACTTTGGATGAACTCTGGACTATCCGTGAGCAATGTATTGCAGACCTTTCAGTTTGAAATAAATCTATTTGAATGAGTAAACGAAAAAATCTTTTGGCGATTATTGGCAGTGCTACTTCAGCGTCTGCTAATCTTAAGTTGGTTGAAGAAATTGCCCGGATGACTGCAAATGATTTTGAAATCACTATTTATACCCATCTGAAAACGCTTCCGCATTTTGATCCCGAACTTTCTGTCAATAATCCTCCTGAAGAAATTATTGCGTTCAGAAATGCTGTTCATCAGGCAGATGGGCTTATTGTTTCTACACCTGAATATATTTTCAGTATTCCAAGCGGATTAAAAAACGCAATTGAGTGGTGTATTGCCACAACAGTTTTTGCCAACAAACCGACTGCACTGATAACGGCTTCGGCGAATGGACAAAAAGCACATGAAGAACTGCAACTGATTATGAAAACTGCGATGGCAAAATTTTCGGAGGAAACTTCTCTGCTCATCCAGGGAATAAAAGGAAAAATAAATGAGGAAGGAAAGCTGAAGGATGAGGATGTTATTATCAAAGTAAAAAAGCTGATTGAAGCTTTCAGCGTTATGCTATAATCAACATTATCCTGATTATCACGCAATGTTTGCTGTGCATCAGATTTATTATATTTTCTAATTGGTATTATAATCACTAGCTAATACTTTTGCACGGACCAAACCATTCCTGTTCCAGTTATTTAAAATCCAAACACTATGACAGTCAAACGAAACGCCGCACTTGGTTTTATTTTTATCACTATTCTCATAGATGTTATCGGATTTGGAATTATCATACCCGTGTTGCCTTCGCTTATCCGCGAACTGACAGGTGGCAATATTACGGATGCCGCCCGTTATGGTAGTTGGCTCACCTTTGCCTATGCGGTCATGCAGTTTTTATTTTCTCCGGTCATTGGGGCGCTCAGTGATCGTTTCGGTCGGAGGCCGGTATTGTTGTTCTCCTTATTCGGATTGGGGATTGATTATATTTTTCAGGCATTCTCCCCAACGCTTGCTTTACTGTTTATCGGACGCATTATTGCCGGTATTGCAGGAGCAAGCTTTACTACGGCCACTGCTTATATTGCTGATATCAGTACACCCGAGAAGAGG
>DLGS01000031.1 GCA_002482815.1 Bacteroidetes bacterium UBA7688 | reverse complement strand
CACAATGCTTAAGATTTTCTGAACCCTGTACCTGCTCTTTGATACCATCATCCCATTGGCTCAGCACTTCTAACAGATGAGGCAATAAAACCTGGTCTTTGGAAGAATATTTTATTTTAATCGTATGCCCGGAAAGGTATCCCGCCAAAAAATCATGAAAACCAACCAAAGGAATATTACCGGCCATGGTGATACCCACTATTTTAGGTTCAGTAGAAAGTGTGTAGGAATGGGTCCATTCTGTTAGTTTATCTTCCTGCAAAAAACCACTTACGATATTTTTAACAGCCACCTCAATATGCGCAGGTGTAAACCACGCATTAGCCTGTACTGCCCTGTCTTTGGCTATCTCCCACTCTTCTACATCACTTTGCATATACTTACCCAAAGCAACCAAATATCCAACTTTCTCTTTCAAATTCCGCATGAAGACTTTTTTTCTAACTGCGAAATTGTAACTTTGTGCGAACAAAATCAAACTATTATTTAGCGATGGCTATAAAAATAACTGACGAATGTATTAATTGCGGTGCCTGCGAACCTGAATGTCCGAATAATGCCATTTATGAAGGTGGTGTAGAATGGACAATGGCAGATGGAACAGGCGTTAAAGGATCTTATACCCTAAGTGACGGAACAGTAACAGATGCCAACAAAAAGCATGATCCTGTTTCAAATGATGTTTACTATATCACACACGATAAATGCACTGAATGCCAGGGTTTTCACGAAGAACCACAATGCGCGGCAGTTTGCCCCGTAGATTGCTGCGTTCCGGACGAAATGTACCGCGAAACAGTAGAAGAACTTTTAGCCAAAAAAGAGAAAATGCATTTGTAGTGGATTTCAAAAATATAATTTTAAAGCGCTCATCTGTGAGCGCTTTTTTTATGTCAATTAAAACGCTGTCAGATTTGACTTTCACCCGGAATTCATCATTTATATTATCTTTAAGGCCATGCATTCCAATCCGGACCTTTCAATTGCTGAATCAGCTGTTCACACAAAACAAAATTTTGAATGGGCGAATACTATGAGAGCCTGGGCAACAATTGCGGTGATCGGCCTGCATACCGCGTCCCATGTCTTTTTTCAATATAAAGACATCCCTTATGGAGCCTGGCTGTGGGCAAATGCCTATGACGGTCTTGCCCGATTCTGCGTTCCTGTTTTTGTAATGCTTTCAGGCGCATTGCTGTTATCAAAAGATTATGAACTAAAAGATTTTTTAAAAAAGCGCTTGTCACGCATTGTGTTTCCATTGATTTTCTGGAGTCTGGCCTATAATCTGTTTACTATTCTGCAAAATCATTCTGAACAGCATCAGTGGATGAATTGGATAGCAACGCTGAAGTTGATTTATTACAATCTGCGTGATGGCAGTGCTTACCATCTTTGGTATGTTTATATGATTATCGGGCTTTATCTTTTTGTTCCCGTTATCCGTGTTTGGGTCAAAAATGCGGATGAAAAGCAGATACTCTATTTCCTGGCAGTTTGGTTATTGGTTTTACTGCTTAACCAACCCTTATTACGCAAGTTCCGGCCTGCGGTAGATTTTACCTACTTTACCGGTTATCTGGGTTATTTTGTTTTAGGATACTACCTGTCTGTAAAAAAATTCCAATCGCGGAGAATCATTTCATTCAGTATAGCAGGATTTGTTATCGGAAATTTAATTACTTTTTTCGGAACCATTTACCTGACCGGAAAATCCGGCGAACCCATTCAATATTTTTATGAAAATATGACCATCAACATACTGCTTGTTTCTGTCAGCTTTTTTATGTTTTTTAAAAACGTTGTATTGAGAAAAACCCGGTTTTCCACCCTGTGTATAAACTTCTTAAACAGGTACAGTTACGGAATTTACCTTATACACGTTCTTTTTTTGATGCTGCTGCCTGAATATAAAATCTCTGGCGAGTCAATCCACCCTTCGATTGGTATCCCTGTTGTGGTGCTGATATGCCTTACACTTTCCTCGCTTACTGTTTACCTCGTTAATAAAATTCCTGTTGTCGGAAAATACATTTCCGGATAATCATTTGTCTCTATAAGACATTAAGTGATTTGATTTTTTATAGCTTTTGCAATTATATTACCTTCGCTTCATGGCTTACGCATCGCTCGAAGAATGTCTGATTGACCTCGAAAAAAATGGTCATTTAGTGCGCATAAAAGAAGAAGTAGATCCTTATCTGGAAATGGCGGCAATTCATCTGAGGGTATATGCCCAGAAAGGCCCTGCCTTGCTTTTCGAAAATGTAAAAGGCAGCAGATTCCGTGCAGCAAGCAATATTTTTGGCTCGCTGGAAAGAAGTAAATTTATTTTCCGCAATTCTATTGAAGATGTTCAAAAAATCATTGCACTCAAAAATAATCCGATGGAGGCTTTCAAAAAGCCGTTGTCCAATATCGGAACAGCCCTTGCAGCCTTCAAAGCTTTGCCCTTAAAAAATCCAGCAACAAAACCGGTGCTGTATGAAGAAATTAACATCAGCGATTTGCCCCTGATACAGCATTGGCCGATGGATGGAGGAGCTTTTGTGACTTTACCCCAGGTTTATTCAGAAGATATCG
>DLGS01000188.1:3314-6133 GCA_002482815.1 Bacteroidetes bacterium UBA7688 | reverse complement strand
CATATTACCTATGGAGAATATCCAAAAAGACTGTTGGATTATTCCATACCAGGATACCAATCCCGACAAAATACCGATTACCGTACCCATCATAAAGCCTTTGCGTTGACCAAGTTTTTTTAGGATGATTGATGCAGGTATCATCATACTTGCTGTGCCCACGGTAATCATAGCAATGGGCAATGTTGCTAGGTTTTTATCGGATGCCATTTGCAGGCCAACTACTCCCGATAAGGTAATTACTAATATGGATGCGGTTTGAAACAATGCCTGTGATATGAACAGGAGCCATACATTGTTCCATTTTATTGTTGTTTTCATCGTTTTAAATTGATGATGCAAAATTCCGCATTTGGGCTAGTCTGTCCGTTGCTATATTTCTTGTTTGTTTTGTAAGGTTTACGGATTACTTCATCTAATATATGGTCGTGTCCTTCTAAAGAGCGTGGAAAGGTAATGATAGCTTCTCCCAACTGGGCATTTTTTGATATAACGTTAAGCTTGTCCAGTTCGTTAAGCACTACCACAATACATCGGTTAAAATAGTTAAATTAAAAAAGTACAAACTCAAAAGAAAACCCCACGACAAAGTACAGGGTTAATGGTGTCTGAATTACTCAGTATTTAGTTTCAATACAAAAGCCGTTTTTAACAGGTTTTAAATTCGCAATTATTGGTGCTAGTTTCAATTTGAACGGTGGGATGCTGGATGTTGTATTGCTGCATCAGTTGGATTATTTTGTTCATAATATCTGGTTCAGATTTTACTTTTAAATCTGTTGTAACTGCGTGTAAAGAACCTACATTGTAACTGCCGTCCAAACTCCAAATGTGGATGTCGTGGATGTTGATTATACCTTCAATCAGGTTGAGTTCTTCGGTTAATTGCGCTATATTCACATTTTCAGGAACGGACTGCAACATTACTTTCACTGTGGCAATCAAGTTTTTAACAGCATTGAAACCTACATACAAGGCAATACCAATGGTTAATACGCCATCAATCCAATTCCAACCAGTAAAGTAAATAATTACCGCACCAACCAAAACGGCAGCCCAGCCCAAAACATCTTCCAACAAATGCAGCATGATGGATTGGCTGTTGTGATTATGCCCACCGTGGCTATGCCCGTGATGACTATGCCCACCGCCATTTTTAATTTTAAGGAAGGCAAAACCATTTACAGCAAGTCCAAGGACTGCCAATCCTAACATTCCGACACTGTGAACTTCTTTTTCTGAAAAGAAAGAATGATAACCTGCAATAATCATCGTTACCGAACCTGCCAACAAAAAAATAGACAGACCCAATGCAGACAACAGCGAAAATCGTTTATAGCCATAAGAAAATTTTTCACTCCGTTTTTTACCCGATACTTTTTCTATAAGTATGGCAAGACCGATGGCAACGGCATCCATTAAATCGTGAAAAGCATCAGCAATAATGGCTGTTGAATTCGTTAAAACACCTCCAATTACTTCAACGATGGAAAATGCCAGATTGAGCCAAAAGGCGAAGGATAATGCATTGTCTTTTGAGTGGTTATGGTCTTGGTGGTCGTCCTCTCCGTGTGAATGATTGTGGTCGTGGTTATCGTTGTGGTTGTGTTGATGTGTCATTTCTATTTTGTAATAAAATTCCAAAAACTGATTGTTCTTCTGGTTTGAAAACCTAGTTTTTCATAAAGTTTTATAGCTCCGATATTGGTGTTGGCAACGTGTAAATACGGGATTTTTTGTTCGCTGAAAATTTTGTCGCTAGCAAATTTTATCAACTGTTTTGCATAGCCTTTTCCTGTGAAATCGGGGTGTGTAACGATGGCACTTAGTTCGGTATATACATCCATTTTCATCCGTTCACCAGTTAGCGCAACCAGCTTTTCATCTTTATAAATACCATAATAATTACCCAAGTCTGATGTTTTGTTTTTGAAATAACCGGGTTGAACCAAATTCACAAGATTAAATAAATCAACTTTGTGAATTGCTGTCTGAAGTTCAAAGATGTCCTCCATTATCTCCACATCAATTTGTTTATCAAGCACCATCTGGTTGCAAACTAATTCATTGTTCAGTAAAACTTTATCATTACTATTTGGTTTGTTGCCCACTACAAAAAAATTGTTCGTAAGTGAAGCGTAAGTTTCAACTCCGTCGGCGGTTTTCTCTGAATTTATAAATCCACCGAAAGGACAATACTCGGGATGATAAAACTTGATGCCATCAAACTCTACCGCAAAATCTTTATGGGTTTCGCTCAAAGAATACCAGGTTGGATTGTCTAATTTATTGGTCTCCATTTTTATTTACTCATTATTTACCTACAAAATTAAAACCTTTAATTAAGGCATAATTAATGATGATGTGCGTGCGACTTTTCTTCATTTTCGCCTTTTTTTCCTTCGGTTACATCAACGGTAAAATCTGCTGTATGCACTTTTCCATCTATTTTAAATTGTGCCCACATTCTGTAAATTCCAGCCTTTTCGATTTGTGTTTGTGCAAAAACCGGAAAACGGCTGTCTGATACCGGATGAATATGCAGAAATTCTTTGCCTACCTTGCCAATCATTACGATATGGGCCGATGCGCCTAAATATTGTTGCAAATCCTTTTCGATTAATTTCTTTCCGTCTTTTTCGATGGAAATTTCCAGGTGTTGTGTTTTGTTGGTTTTAAAATCGTTTCCATTGAGAAGGCTTACGGTATATCCATCAACTTTAGAGGTAAACTTAGTTGAACTATCATTATTAACCGGACTGATTTTTCCCTGTACTTCAATTTCCTGTTTGTTCAAAGTTTGTTCACCACCGCTCGGT
>DLGS01000188.1:0-3269 GCA_002482815.1 Bacteroidetes bacterium UBA7688 | reverse complement strand
AAATCAGAAAAAAGTAAATATTTTCCACCAGCTGGGAATGTTTCAGTAATCGCATACGCACCGTCAGCTTGCTCTTCGGGATGAATGTGGCGGAACCAGCTTAAATCTTCGCTTACCACCATTAAATGTAATTTCATCTCGTGTGAAATATCCAAAGACACCATTTTTTCTTTTTGTTTTACAGCAAGTGTCAATTGAGTTGGTTTTCCTGCTTCCACATTTTGTGGCGACGTAGTTAATTGCACCTCATACGCAACTGCATTTTCAGCATTAACTGCTTTCAAATCCATTCCACATTTGGGGCATTTTTCTCCTTGTTTTCCGGTTACTTCCGGATGCATCGGGCAAGCGTAAACGCTTTCTTTGTCTGTGTGATCGTGTGTTGTCATATCTTTATTTTTTTTATTTTCTACATTGTTACAGGCCGATAAAGTGACTAAGCAAACTGTTACGCCCAACAATGTATTGATTGCTTTTTTCATCTTTCTAAATTATTTTATAGGTTCTATTTTGAAACCTGCTTTTTGAACTGCTTCTATCACTTTTTGTACCGTAATTCCTTCGGATTTTAAGGTCAGGATTTTTTCTCTATTCGTCGTGTCCACTTCCCATTGTCCGATACCTTCGGCATCATTTAAGAAAGGGGTTACTTTTGCTACGCAGCTGCTGCAATTGATGTTTGTCTTGAATTGTAAATTCGTATTTTCCATTTTTATTTATTTTAAATTATTTATTGGTACAAAGTTGCGCCAAATAACACGATTTATTTTGCGGTTTTTGGGGTTTGATTTGTAAGATTTACTGATTGTAGATTTTGCACTGCTGCCGATATTGAAGGTCTGGTCTTAAATTACAGGTAATGTATATATCCAATTTTAGCCAGATAAATACAGTTGTCGCAGTTGTCATATTCAATAGTTGATTGGGCAGGGTGTTCGAAATTAGCTTTTAAAAAGGCTTCTGAAAACAAAGCGTAAGGCGGAAACTTTGCTATATGGTTTTTGAGCATTTGATGCGCTTCTACAACTGTTGCTCCATAAAGTTTTTCAAACTTTCCAATTTTATATTGAGTAAAAGCACCATAGTGCACGATAATTTTCAAGGACAGGGAGATTTCCATAGTAAGCTCCAATGACAGCCTGGCTAACTCTTTTTTGAAATTCTTGTACATTACTACAATCTGGGCTATTGTATCGTCAAACGAGGGGATTTTACGGTACTTGTAAAATAATACCGCATCTCCCTCAATCTCTGAAACCTTAAACGAGAGATTGTTGCTGTCAATTATTGATTTCAGAAGATTTTCAGTTATATATTTCCCAATAAGCATATTGGTATTTATAACAAAATCTGTAAAACCGGATATATCCGGTATCATTACCATTCCTGTTTCATTTTGGGAAATAATTTCTTCCATAATCTAAACTGATAAATACAACTGTTTAATTTTTGAGTGCTTTTACCGAAAAAGCAGCAATAGTTGCGGCAATTATACAAATAACAGCTGCTGAGAAAAATGCCGTTTGAAAACCTGCATTCAGAGCTACCATATCAGCTGCTCCCGTTGTTTTAACTGCATTGGTTTTTGCTGCAGAAATAGCAACAATAATCGCCAGACCCAAAGCAGAACCTACTTGATAACTCGTATTGACCAATCCTGAAGCCAGCCCTGTTTCTTCGGGTTTAGCTCCCGACATCGAAGCAATCGTACCTGGAATATAAGCTAATGACATACCTAGCGCTCCCAACAAAGAAGCAGGCAGTACATTGACCAGGAATGTTCCATCAGCCGGAATGGTACTAAACAGGAAAAGCGAAGCGGCAAGTGCGATTAGTCCGGCTATAAGATTTGTTTTGAAGCCAAATTTGGCTACCAGTTTGCCCGTAACACCCACCATCAAAAACATGATAGCAATCGTCATAGGCAGCAATGCCAAGCCACTGTTGAAAGCAGAATAATTCAGCGTCTGTTGCAGGTAAAGATTTAGGAAAAACCATAAAGGTATCCAGGCCGCTGCCAGTAAAGCCATTACCAGATTACCGGATGAAAGATTGGGAACTTTGAAAATACTTAGCGGAACCAAGGGCTCCTTTTTCTGTTTTTGGATAACAAAGAATATAATGAACAATACTAACGACAGGGCCAACAGTCCGATGGTCTGAAGCGATTTCCACCCCGCACCTTCAGCCGATACAATACCATATACTGCTAACACCAACGCAGCTGTTGCCAAAATTGCACCTGCTACATCTACTTTCCCTTTTTGGGTACTGCCTTTAAACAACAGCTTTTTGCTATAAAACAATACAGCAAGTCCTATGGGAATATTAATGAGAAACACCCAATGCCAGGAAAGCCATTCGGTAATAGCTCCCCCAAGGAAAACGCCTGCAGAACCACCGGCCGCTGCCGAAGCACCCCAAAAGCCTAACGCTTTATTGATTTCTTTAGGGTCAGTAAATTTGGATAAAACTAAAGTAAGTGCTGCCGGGGCTATCAATGCAGAACCCAAGCCTTGCAAAGCTCTTCCGGCATTAAGTGCCGCTTCTGACCAAGCTATACCTGCCAAAAGTGATGCGGCAGAAAGAATGACAAAACCCCACATAAAAACCTTGCGGGCACCAAACAAATCTGACAAGCGGCCACCTAGTAATAAAAAGCCGCCAAATGCGATAACATAAGCATTAAAAATCCATTGTAAGCCGCTTTGGGAATACCCGAGGTCTGCTTTTATTGCCGGCAAAGCTACCCCGATAATAGAGGTGTCCATAATTACTATAAACTGCGCAGTACAAAGTAAGAAAAGTGCCGACCAGCGTTTACTGTATGCGGCAGGTTTGTCTATTGGTTGTTTCATTTTTTTTATTTTTTTAAATTATTGATGAGTAATTACAGGTTTAAAAGGCCAAGTGCATTTTGCAGTTCTACGTGGAGCATTCGCAGGTTATACACCGCATTCAGATAGTTAATCTTGGCTTGTGTCAATGCCAATTCTGCATCCGTCAATTCAAGCCTTGAACCTAAGCCGTTTTTGAAACGGTCTTCCATCATGTGGTGGTTCAGTTCGGCCGATTGCACGGTGGTTTCCTGAATGTCCATTTGGGTATTGGCTTCTTTCCATTTGCTTATAATGGTGGCCAGTTCTGTTTTAACCTTGTCTTTTAAATCGTTTAATCGTATATCTTCTTGCTCTGATTTAATTTTTGCCTGGCTGATTTGAGATTTGGTACGGTAGCCATTAAAAATTGGTACGGTCAAAAATTAAATC
>DLGS01000437.1 GCA_002482815.1 Bacteroidetes bacterium UBA7688 | reverse complement strand
ATTTATGATTTACCGTGCACGGTACCTGTCATTCTTACAAAAGATGCACGACTTACCATCACTCCGCAGGTAATTAATCAGGGCCTGAAAAGTTATGTGTTTTCCTACCCGTTTTATCAAAGTGACAGTACAACGCTCTTCTTCAAGCCGGGACAGGTGCAAAATTTTACACCCAAAACAAAATATGCCAGTAATTTAAGCAGTACTTCTTTCAGGTTAAAAATAAATTTTGAGGAAGGATTGTTGTTTAAAAACCTCAGCGGTGATACGAGTATTCTCTTAGAAAAAGACAAAACAAAAGTGATTGAAGGCGAAAATTCTGGTGCATTATATCTCAATCAAACCCACAAAACTTCTGAAAGCATTTCAACCAATTATTTTGAATTCCCAACCAATGATTGTTTTCTGGAGTTCGATTATAATTGTTCCATTCCTTTTGCAATCGGGCTTTTGGCCGAAAATGCTTCCGGAACCAGGGTACAGGAATATCTGGCTGGTTTTTACCCCAAGTCCTCCAATAATAAACTTTACGTAAACCTTACAACGTTTAAATCTAACTACTCAAGCTTTACTAAATTTTATATCATTGTAAGAGGAAACCTAAACGATAATGATGGGAAATATAAAGAAGGTTATGTGCTGATTGACAATATAAAAGTGATTTCCCGCTAGGTATGTTTGTGTATTTATCTTCACTCAAAAAAAACGCCATCCGCTGGTTGATGTTGTCTGATTTTCTGACAGCAGCACTATCGTGGATTTTGTTTTGGGCTATAAGACATAAAACACTTTTGCAGACCAATTTTGGGAAAGCGCTTACCTTCATGCAACCTATTGACTTTATTGAAGGTTTGTTGCTATTGCCATTGGCCTGGTTATTGCTGTATTATTTATCAGGAACCTATTTCGACCTATATCGTAAGTCAAGAATCAGCGAAATCTACCGCACATTTATTTCCTGCTTTATTGGTAGTCTGCTTTTGTCCTTTGCGCTTGTCAGCAATGACTCCAATGAATTTTCCTATTTCTTCTCCATGACCTGGAGATACTTTTTCATTCATACTGCTATTACCCTTGCAGCCAGAATGTTCATTCTTTTCAGGGTGAAACGAAATATAATTTCAGGGAAAGTCGGATTCAATACAATGATTGTCGGTGGCAACGAACAAGCCATTAATATCTACAAGCAAATCAATGAAAACAATAAAATTTTAGGGAATATTTTCAAAGGTTTCGTTTATTCTCAAAAAGAAACCGGCAATGGAATGAGCCATTATTTGCCGCAGCTTGGCGATTTATCTCAGCTTGAACGAATCATTGACCAGCATCAGATTGAAGAAGTAATCGTTGCTGTTGATAGTTCTGAAAGGAGCCTGCTGGAAAATATCCTGACACGCCTGAGCTATAAAGCCGTAGTGGTAAAAGTGTTGCCAAACCTATATGATATCATTTCGGGCTCTGTAAAAACAAATAATGTTTATGATACCATCCTGGTGCATATTGAGCCTACATTGATGCCTGACTGGCAGGTGGTTTGTAAACGGGCAATCGACATATTTGCATCAGCACTGGCAATCATAATTCTTTCGCCGGTTTATATATTTTCGGCAATTAAGGTAAAATTATCCTCCCCTGGTCCGATTTTTTACAAACAGGAAAGGATTGGATTGTATGGTCGCAGCTTTAATATTATTAAGTTCAGGTCAATGTTGTTATCAGCCGAAGAAGGAGGACCTGCTTTATCCCGCAAAAATGACCCAAGAATTACAAACTGGGGTCGTGTGATGCGCAAATGGAGGATTGATGAAATTCCTCAGTTTTATAATATTCTGATTGGTGACATGAGCCATGTAGGACCCCGTCCGGAAAGGAAATATTACATTGATATTATCTGTCAGACCCATCCTCATTACAAATATCTGCACAAAGTAAAACCGGGCCTTACCTCCTGGGGTATGGTAAAGTATGGCTATGCCCAAAATGTGGAGGAAATGAAAAAACGGATGGAGTATGATTTGCTGTATATCGAGAACTGTTCGATTGCGCTGGACATAAAAATCATGTTGTATACCATCATCGTGATTGTAGAAGGAAGAGGTAAATAAATTCAGGATTCTCTTTTTACAAATTAGCGTTTATCTTGCAGCAAATTCTGCAATTTATGAAGCATTTTGCTTTTCTTTTATCTTTTCTGATTGTTGGCATGGTAAATTCTTTTGCCCAATCCATTCCTGTTACACCAATTTTGCCATTCAAGATTCTGGATACCCGTACCGGTGATTTTATCAGTATCACGGAGGCTGCCGACCGTATTGGGAAAGTAGATGTTGTTTTTTGGGGAGAAGAACACAACGATACAATCGGCCATATTCTTGAGCTCAAAATGCTGAAATTACTGACTGAACGCTATCGCGGCAAACTTACCCTTTCTATGGAAATGTTTGAAACGGATTGCCAGGTGCTGGTGGATGACTATCTGGGTGGTTTTATCACGCGCGAAAAATTTCTGAAAGATAGCCGCGCATGGAACAACTATGAAGATTATAGCCCTTTAGTAGAATTTGCAAAGGAACAAAAACTACCTGTCGTTGCTGCAAACAGCC
>DLGS01000155.1 GCA_002482815.1 Bacteroidetes bacterium UBA7688 | reverse complement strand
GTAGTTCCACATAAAGTATCTCCACCACATCCAGCCCATCTGGTAGTTGAAGAAAAATTTAAAGTTGTCGCCTGAAGTCGGGTCTTCGTTATCAGTTAATCCCAGGTATTCTTTATAAAACTGAGCGTGTTCGTTTTGATTATATTCCCAGATACGAGGGAAGAAACGGGTTCTGTCAAAAACCGGGTCTTGTTTTTTACCAACAATCACATACTCATCTTTACCATTTTTTTTGCTGGCTGCATAAGTATCACCTGTTTTTTCCATTCTCACCATCGGACTGTTATAATCCGGACCGGTCAATAATGGCTGAGAACCAAATTGCTCACGGCTGATGTAGCTCAACAACCGGTTGGCATCATCCGGATTGGTCATATCAATCGCTGTATCTGCTTTTGAACGAATAACCGGTACGATATAACATGAATACCCGATGAAAATAAACATAATGCACAAAACACCTGTATGCAACAAATAATGTCCTTTCTTTTTTGCAAACATCAATAGCCATATAAGACCGGCAACAATCAGCAAAACGAAGAAAATAGCACCAACATTGAAAGGCAAGCCAAAAGAGTTGACAAACATTTTATCGAAGGCAAAGGCAAGTTTTGGAATGCCCTGCAATACACCGAACTGTACAAAAGCAAGGATGACAACGCTGACCATAAAGGCAATCAAAGTGCCCATTTTAGTAACGTTATATCTTCTGAAATAATAGATTATACCTACTGCAGGGATAATCAGCAAGTTCAATAAGTGAATACCTACTGACAAACCAACCATATAAGCAATCAGCAATAACCATTTGTCAGAGTGCTTTTCGTCCGCAACAGCTTCCCATTTAAGCGCAGCCCAAAAAGAAATGGCTGTTACAAAAGAAGAAGTGGCATAAACCTCCGCCTCAACGGCAGAAAACCAGAATGTATCAGAAAAAGTGTATGCCAAAGCACCAACAAAACCAGCTCCCATAATAAGGATAGTCTGATTTTTTTCCGGGTTCTCAACTTCACGTCCAACCAATAGTTTTTTGGCGAAATAGGTAATGGTCCAGAAAAGGAATAAAATTGTCAGCGCACTCACCACAGCCGAGAAGGCATTCATGGCGAAGGCAGCATGTTGTTTATCTACAAATATGCCAAACATACGTTGGAGCATCATAAATAAGGGAGCTCCCGGAGAGTGACCAACTTCAAGTTTGTAAGCGCAGGAGAGAAACTCACCACAATCCCAGAAACTGACTGTTGGCTCCAGGGTCATTAAATAGACAATCAGGGCAATTGTTCCTGCCAACCAACCGGATAGGTTGTTGATTTTGCGATAATTCATTCAGTGATGTAATTTAATTTTAGATGTTGTGGCAACAAAAATAAAAAAATAAGGATACCAAAAGACAGTTCATACCAAAATGCGTAAATTTTAAAATCTGCATTATGTTATTACCGAAGCCTGGCAACCCGTAATAGTACACTTAATTTACCTAAACGTTCAAAATAATAATGGTTATTTCACAGCTACCGGATGAAAACCGAAAAGGTCATTTCAGTATTTCATTATATATTTCTTTGACATCCGTTTCCTTTTCCTCTGTATTCAATTGTTGAATCGTTTCTCTCAACAGCTCAGATTTTTTCAGCAGCAATGTATTTTTTTTGTCCTTTGACGATTTCTTTTGCAAATCAGTTTTGATTTCATTGAGATAAGTTGCATTATAGGCTCTTGAATTTTTATTTTCAATTTCTCTGATTTTTTGGCTTAGCAAATTAAGCATCATACGGTATGAGATCTCATTCTTTGTATGAATGGCAAAGGTGGCCAGGTCGGAGATAAAATGTGTTCTTTGATCTTCGTCGTTTCGTTTGCCGGCATATTTCAATAAAAGATTTGTATCTACATCATTTGCTTTTGTAGCAACTATAGCCCATGCTTTTTTATCGAGGTTTGTATTCGGCTTCCCGTTCAGATTTTGTTTGGCAAGCTGATAAGCAGCTGTATCGTCTATGTTTTTTAAGGCAAGCAGTGCATTTCCCGCAACAAGGTAAGAACTGTCTTTCACAGATTCCAGAAGCAATTGCTTTTGATCCATCATTTTCCATTTACCCAAAATTGCCATTGCAGCTCCACGCACAGCATTATTGCCATCCATTTTTGCGAGCATAACAAGGTCCTGTTTCCATTTTGTTCTTTGTGGTTCGCTGGAGATACCGCTTAATTTATCCAAAGCGGCCTCACGAATAGCAGCCGTTTTATTGTTCAATGCTTTGCTCAGAATAGTCTGAACCTCCATTTTCTCAATATCTTTATGCTGAATGCTCTCCACCGCCAGCAGTTTGCTTACAAAATCATCACATTGTTCAATCTGAACCTGCCAGTGCTTATACGTTTTATTCTCTTTTATTGTCCCAGGCAAAACGTGCGCCACATCGGGTACCACAACCGGCGCTACCCCATTTTTGTACTCATAAACAAAGGACTCTTTGGCTTTGCGTAGTATCCAGTCGACATTTACTTTTTCATTACCATAAATCAGAACAGATTTTAAAGGCAATTCATACAAACCAATATTGTCATTTTGAACCTGCATAACCGTAACAGTCAGTTTTTTCCCTGCATCATCATAATTATAGATGATATCCAGTTCAGGGTGCCCTGCACGGTAATACCATTGATTGAAAAACCAATTCCAGTCTTTACCTGTGGCTTCTTCCACAGCCAGACGCCAATGAGTGGCTTCTGCAGATTGCAAGGCATTCTTTGTCAGGTATATTTTCATGGATTGATAAAAAGCAGAATCGCCAACCAGATGATGCAGATAATGCAGGATTGCTCCACCTTTCTGGTAAGACACCCGGTCAAACATTTCTTCCTTATCACGATAATGGTGGCGGACCAACACAGGGTCTGCAGCATAATCTGTATAGGTTAGGTATCTGTTCAAATCGCTCCAGGCCAGTTCGTCAGCATAAGACAAACCGTATTTATGTTTACGCCACAAATATTCACCATAGGTGGCAAAGGATTCGTTGACAGTGAGGTTACTCCAGGATTCAGCCGTTACATAATCGCCAAACCATTGATGAAACAATTCGTGTGAAACCACATCTTCATGATTACCATCAGCATATTCACGCTTGTCCTGGTTCATAAATTCACCAAACAAACTGGCGGATGTATTTTCCATGGCACCCGAGACATAATCCCGTACCACTACCTGACTGTATTTGTTCCAGGGATAAGGAACGCCTGTTACGTTAGAGAAAAATTCAATCATCTCAGGCGTGTACTGAAACATGCTTTTGGCATATTTACCGTAGGCAGGCTCAACATAATAATTCACTTCTTTGTCTTTCCATTTATCTTTTGCAATCACAAATTCGCCTATAGCAAACATTATCGCATACACCTGAATTGATTTATCCATTTTCCAGATATCAGTGCGCATCATTCCTTTTTCCATGCTCGAAATCAAAGCGCCATTGCCTAAAGTTTTATACTGACCCGGTACGGTCAGCTCCAGCTGCAGTGTTGTGCGCATATTCGGTTTATCTATTGTAGGCAACCAATGGCTGTTGGATTCAGTTTCGCCCTGGGTCCATATTTGAGCAGGCTTACCCGGCACT
>DLGS01000193.1 GCA_002482815.1 Bacteroidetes bacterium UBA7688 | reverse complement strand
GAGGTGGAGCGTTCCTTCTTCCGGCATTTCCAGTCTGATGGTTTCAAAAGCATTGGAAAGAATGTTTTTGTTCGCGTCTCGTAACTCATTTTTATAGGTAGTAAACATTTTCTCCACCATTTCCAGTGTGAGCTCGCTCATAGCCATCTTCTGCTCTATGGCTCTGTTCGCGGCATTACTGCTACCCATGTTTTTGGATATACGCCTTACACCTCCGCCTGATTCAGAACTTGCAAATGGAGATGACTTAGCCATCTCCGTGAAAGGTTTGGTTTCGGGTAAATCGGTTTTTGCTGCCACAACAGGTTCCTGTGCAATGATTTCCTGAGGGGGCATTGGCGCAGGTTTCGCAGTTTCCGGAATGTGAGCAACCGTTGTTGGAGTGACTTGCGGAATTTGCGGAGCCTGCAAGGGTGCACTTACAGAATTAAAGTTTTTTTTTTCTTCAGAAACTTCTGCCCTTGTTGCCTGCAAAACATAACAAAGCCTGATAAGGCAAAGCTCTGTGTGCAATCTGCGGTTGTTGGCATTTTTATACTCCAGGGCACTTTCATTCACTACATTCAATGAGGTAAGAATAAAAGAGGGTGGTGATTGCAATGCTTTTTCGTGGTAGATAGGTTTGTGATTGTTGGGTACATCCAGCAGTTTAGCCATCCTTGCATCTTTGCACAACAGCAGGTTACGGAAATGTTCAGCAAAACCATTCAAAACCATATCACCTTCAAAACCTCTGTCCAGCACATCGTCCAGCAGCAATAAAGTGCCTGCAACATCACCTGCCAGAATATGGTCTGTTATTTTGAAATAGAATTCTGCATCCAGCTGGTTCAGATGCTCCATGGTGGCCGCATAGGTCAGCTTACCATTGGTGAAGCTTGAAATGCGATCCAGAATAGAAAGTGCATCACGCATACAGCCTTCGCTTTTCTGTGCGATGACGTGCAGCGCTGCTTCATCTGCTTCAATGCTTTCTTTTTTTGTGATTTGCTCCAGGTGAGCAACGGTATCATTCGTTGTGATTCTTTTGAAATCAAAGATCTGGCATCGACTCAGAATCGTTGGAAGGATTTTGTGTTTTTCGGTTGTGGCCAGAATAAAAATGGCATAAGATGGTGGTTCTTCCAGTGTTTTCAGGAAGGCATTGAAGGCCGCCGTGCTGAGCATATGGACCTCATCTATGATATAGACTTTGTATTTTCCCTGTTGTGGTGCAAATCGTACCTGCTCTGTAAGTGAACGGATATCGTCTACGGAGTTGTTGGAGGCAGCATCCAGTTCGAATACGTTGAAGGAAGTATTATTGTTGAAAGACTGGCAATTATTACAAATGCCGCAGGCTTCCATATCTTCTGTCGGGTGCTCGCAGTTTAGAGTCTTGGCCAATATCCGGGCGCAGGTTGTTTTGCCCACACCACGAGGCCCGCAAAAGAGGAAGGCATGAGCAAGATGATTATTGCGCATGGCATTCTTCAAGGTAGTGGTGATATGCTCTTGTCCCACTACCGTGTCAAAGGTTTGGGGCCTGTATTTTCTTGCTGAAACTATATATTGGTCAGACATTGGTGTTTCCTGAAATTGAATCGTTCTTCTAATCGTTAAAGGTAATTGTTGCGCTTAATTAAACAAGTACATCAGGCGCAAGGCAAATACATTATTAAATTGTTGCTCCCTGCCATACTCCAGGTCTACATTGGCGGCACTGCGAATGGACACCAGGGAATATTGAAAGCGTAAACCTGCATAAAGTCCTTTATACACGTGCGCATTGCCAGATAATATAAAGTTGACATCCATTTTACGGAAGGGATGGTCATCCTGATTATAGACAACGCTCTTATTTGTACCTTCTATTACTTCTTTGCTGTTTATCAGCTGAGAATAGGAAAAGCCACCACCAAAATGATTGCGCTTATTGTCGAAGTAAAGAAGCTGCACCGGTATTTCAACATAATTGAGCAGGATGTTTTGTTTTGTTATGTA
This sequence comes from Bacteroidetes bacterium UBA7688, assembly GCA_002482815.1. Classification (GTDB taxonomy): domain Bacteria; phylum Bacteroidota; class Bacteroidia; order Chitinophagales; family Chitinophagaceae; genus Rurimicrobium. The sequence continues at coordinate 4,793 of DLGS01000193.1, read as the reverse complement.
CGTTATTTTACTATTCGATTCCTGCGCCCCATTTGATTTCGCTCCTTTTTGACTGTATAATATTTCGAGGCCTGCATAGACCTGTGGAAACAAATGGGCGTAAAGCACCACACCTGTATTCAGTCCGATATTCTTATAGCCTTTATAGCTGTCTCCATCTACCTGTGTGAAATTAACACCGCCTACCAGACCGCCAATAAAAGTCTTGGGAACTTCTTCGTAATAGTTTTTGGGATTCTGGGCATTGGCACTCAAAATGGTGATGCTGAAAAGGAGACTGTTTACTATTGCTTTGATATTCATTCGAAAAATTTAGTGTTGGGTTTAAAACGTATTTCAAATCAACTTACTGCACCTAAAACAGATACATCACACGGAGCACCCAGGTATTGTTGAACTGCTGACTACGGGCAAATTCGTAATCCACTGTTTTGCGCATCGGCAACAAAGAGTATTGGAAACGCAGGTTTGCGTAAAGTCCTTTAATCAGGTGCAGATTTCCCTGTGCAATAAAATTAATGTCCACCTTGCGGAAGGGATACAGACTTTGGTCGTAAGTATTGGTTGGTACCGTTTCTATTGTTTCATCGCCGCTGATCAGCTGGGCATAAGAGAAGCCGGCTCCTACATGGCTTTTATGCTTGTCGTATAGATTCAGTATGACCGGAATTTCGGCATAGCTCAGGTTTATTTTCTGATTAACAACGGTATAAATATTGCTGCTGGAGTTTTTCCTGAAATTGGACCTTGAACCCTTTTGGGTATATAAGAGTTCCATATTCAGCGAGAAGGTATTTGAAAGGCGGTAATACAATACCGCACCGGCATTCACGCCAATTTTATAATATCCGGCATAATTATCGCCATCAACCTGGCAAAAATTGACACCTCCCACCAAACCACCGGTAAAGGTTTTGGGTTCCTCAACATAATAACTGGAGGGATTTTGTGCTGCTGCATGAAAAAAAATGCTGTTCAACAAAAGGATAACACTTAAAATTGTACCTAATTTTCTACTTTTATTCATCGGTGATAAAGTAACCTGTCTAATGAATCTCAAAATTACGCCAAACACACTAAAAAAACTGGAGCAACTTTTCGAAGAGGCCCGTTATATCATACGCTTCGAAAAGGGTACTTTTAACTCTGGTTATTGCATTCTGGAAGAAAAAAGGGTGGTGGTTGTCAACAAATTTCTCAATATTGAAGGGCGTATCAACGCATTGGCCGAAATTTTACCCACCATCAATCTCATCGAAGGAGACCTGAGCACCGAATCGTTAAAATTTTATAAACAGCTGATTGGAGATGCACCCGCAAGTCCGGCTTCTGTACAAACCGAAATGGATATCTGAGACCTATGCGCATCACTTTTTTAGGTTCCGGAACATCCCAGGGCGTACCAGTCATTTCCTGCCCTTGTGAGGTTTGTCATTCTGCCGATAAACGCGACAATCGTTTGCGCTCGTCTATTTTGGTAGAAACGGAGCAAGCAACTTTCGTGATAGACAGTGGTCCCGACTTTCGGTATCAGATGTTGCGGGCAGGGGTTAAAAAACTGGATGCGATTGTGTTTACCCACGGGCATAAAGACCATGTTGCCGGTATGGATGATGTAAGGGCTTTCAATTATTTTCAGCAGAAGGAAATGGACATTTATGCCACTGCTGAAACACAGGACACGCTCCGCCGCGAATTTCAATACATTTTTACCGAAAGTCATTACCCCGGCGTTCCGCAAATCAAGATTCATGAGCTGAAAAACGAACCCTTTTATATCAATGGTCTGCGCATTATTCCTATCCGCCTGATGCACTTTAAGATGGAGGTTTTCGGGTTCCGTATCGGCGACTTTACCTACATCACGGATGCCAATCATATAGCGCCCGATGAGCGCGACAAAGCACGCGGTTCGAACACCTTGGTGCTGAACGCCCTTCGCCTCGAAAAGCACATTTCTCATTTTACCCTGGCCGAAGCCATAGAAGTGGCACAGGATATTGCCTGCCCCAACACTTATTTTACCCACATCAGTCACCAGCTGGGTCTGCATGCTGCGGTGAGCGAGACTTTGCCGCCAAACATCTACCTGGCACACGATGGATTGGTGCTGGAGTTTTAAAAACTTATATCGCTAACTTATTCACCCAAGGACCATCAGCCTAATTTATTATCGACCGGGAATTACTATCCACCTGTGGCGATGTAGCTTCCGTGTATGTTGATAAAGCTTTCGCCGATTGATATAGAGCTTCTACCATTATTGCAGGAATTATCATTAATTATACGGACACGCGTGTTGAAAGGAGACCTGCACAAATTATGCTGCCGACTTGTCCGGCAGCTTTTTTTCAAAATAAATTGTATTGCTAAACCCAAAAACCGCCTAAGTGGGAAAAATGATGCGTCCTTTGCCAAAGTTCAATAGAGATATGCCAAAGTTCAATAAGGATATGCCAAAGTTCAACAGAGATATGCCAAAGTTCAATAGGGATATGCCAAAGGACATTAGGGAAATGGCAAAGAATACATTGGATATGGCATCTCTTTGAAAGGAAATGGCAAAGGATACAATGCATATGCCAAAACCGAAGAAGCATCCTTAAATGAATTCGTATGCCTATTCAAAAAAAAGGTAAACGGATTTTGCTTTTCTTATATTGGTATATATATCGTTTTTTGTGAGAAAACACTTACTCCTGATTGCTTCATCATTCTCTGGTTTGCTAAGGCTGAAGCTGTTGCGCAAACGGTAAAAGATTACAATGGTACTGCTATTTTGAAAGGTAGATACACAACCATTGTTGCATTATAGCCTATCAAACTGGCCTTTCTTATACAGGTGCAGGCTCTCTGAAAAATTGATTTAGAATTTTAATATAACATTGAAAATATTCAGGATTGAATTAATATATTTGACTGCTTTAAAACTTATTGACTATGAAACTAATTCACTTTACGCTTGTTTTCTGTTTTCTTGCCTTTAATTTATTTGCGCAAACTGCTACTATTTATAGAAAGAAAGTTGCCTTGTCGCCGGTATACGGCACCATTAAAGCGGCTATTGCTGTTATGCACGACTCGGACAGTATTGTGCTGAGCCCGCACGTTTTCTTTGAACATGATATAGAAATTGTAAAATCCAAACACATAACTATCTCCGGGGTAGCAGGAAAAACAATCATTGATGCTCAGGGATTAGGAAGGGGATTTTACATCAATCATTATTCAAATTTTACCATAAAAGATTTAATCATAACAAATGGCAAAACCACTGGATTGGGTGGTGGAATTTTTATGGATACTGCCAAATATGGTACTCCCGGACTTGAATTTGAAGTACAACTTTCCGGAAAAACGGTCATAAATAATTGCCTTGCAAAAAGAGGAGGAGGGATATATTCTTCTTCTGGTTTTGCAATACATGGCCATTGTACTATTTCCAACAATCAAGCGGATTTAGGAGGAGGGATTTTTCTTTATGGAGGGCAAATCAAGTTTTATGAAGATTCATTATTCATAATAGGAAATAGAGCAATAGACGGAGGTGGAGTTATGTGTCTCGAAGAGGGAAGCGGAGGTTTCTTAGCACGTATTAATTCAATTGGAAAATATTTCACAGTTTCAGGGAATGTTGCAAGCAGGAACGGGGGGGCATTTTATGGCCTTTCTGTAACGGGAGGAACACAATGCTATGTCAGGGGTAATCAGGCTCTTAAAGGAGCTGCTTTATATGGTTGGGGTGGAATGCGCCTTTGCAACGTGTATAATCCCAAGGCGGATGGCACACGACAGAACGAATTTTACCGGGCTAATGGCGGGTCTTATGCCATTTCATTAAGTGAATGTTGGTTGGGCTCCAATGATACCAGTGGTTTGTTGGACCAAGACCCCGGATCAGGTGTTTTTACTACAAACCGATGGGTGAAAGTAAACTGGGAAGCCAACAACGGAATCCCGATAGGGCCGGCACTGGCTAGTTTTCCTGTAAAGGCATCTTTTAAACTAAACACAGGCGATACCATCATCGTTAAAAATTTTCCGATGATGGATGGTCAGTTTTTTGCAAGTTTTGGTTCTTTTAGTCCTGCCAAATCACCTATGAAAACGGACAATACTTTTAGCAGTACCTATACAGCACCGGGTAAAGGGTTTACAAACCTGATGACTGTAATCGATGCGGATACGTTCAGATTAAGTCTTGCGGTACTCGGAATAAATGAAATTGGTTTCGAAGCAGTAAAAATTTTCCCCAACCCCGCAAAAGATATGATTTACATCTCCGGAGCAGAAGAAGGAAGTGTGGTAACAGTATACAGTATTCAGGGGGCAGTGGTCAGTAATCAGGGGTCAGGACGTAGTGCTCAGGTGACAGTGATGGATGTGTCGAATCTGTCAGCAGGAAATTATATCCTGAAAATAAAAAACAAGGATGGGCGAGAGGGGAGTACGAAAATTATTGTTGAATGATAAATGTTGAATGTTTAATAAAGCATAATAAAAAAGGTTTTGAAGCCTTCGCTCCAAAACCTTTTTCTTAAAAGTGAAATCTGATCATTATGCTCTTTCGATAATCACCGCATAACCCTGGCCAACACCAATGCACATGGTCACCAAGGCATAACGTTTGTTTTGTTCCTGCAGTTCTATAGCTGCACTGTTGAGGATGCGGGCACCGGTCATTCCTAATGGATGGCCGAGCGCAATAGCGCCACCATTTATATTTACCCGTGGGTCATTGCTGTATTGCGTGCGATGGGATTGGCAGACAATGACCCACGGGTAAATATAAA
>DLGS01000341.1 GCA_002482815.1 Bacteroidetes bacterium UBA7688 | reverse complement strand
ACGGTAGTAAGAATGCCTTTATTGAGTGATACAATGACGGAAGGCAAGATTGTGACCTGGAATAAAAAAGAAGGCGATGTTGTAAAAAGTGATGATGTATTGGCAGAGGTAGAAACAGACAAAGCGACCATGGAAGTGATGGGATATGCAGACGGAACATTGTTGCATATCGGCGTACCGGCTGGCAGCGCCGCAAAAATCAATGATATTATTGCGATTGTTGGAAAACCGGGTACTGACATCTCAGGCATATTAAATGCACCATCAGGTAGCGAAGCGAAGGCTCCTGCTGAAGCACCAAAAACAGAAACCGCTGCTCCTCAAAATACAGTAAACAATGCTGCACCTGCAGCAAAACAAGAATCAGCTGCTTCATCAGATGACAGCCGCATGAAAATTTCACCTCTGGCACGCAAAATTGCGCAAGACAAAGGCATCGATATTAAATCGCTCAGCGGTTCGGGAGACGGTGGCAGAATTGTAAAAAGAGACATTGATAATTATACACCGCAGGTAGCAAAAGCACAGCAAGCTACTGCGTCCACTACTGTTGCTGCGGTTAATATCCCTTCAGGCATAGAAAGCTTTACCGATGCACCGGTTTCTCAAATGCGGAAAATCATCGCAAAAAGACTGGCGGAAAGCAAATTCACTGCTCCCCATTTTTACCTGAAAATTTCGGTAACAATGGACAAAGCAATGGAAGCGCGCAAACAAATCAACGCTTTGGGTGGTGCTAAAATATCTTTCAACGATTTTATAATTAAAGCTTCGGCAATGGCTTTGCGCAAACATCCTGCTGTCAACAGTTCATGGATGGGTGAATTTATCCGTACCAACAATCACATCAGCATTGGTAGTGCGATTGCTGTAGAGGAAGGCCTGATTGTTCCTGTTATCAAATTTGCAGACCAGTTATCGCTTTCTCAAATTGCTACAACCGCTGCAGATCTTTATAATAAAGCACGCAACAAAAAAATTCAGCCAAGTGAATTTACTGGGAATACTTTCACCATTTCCAATTTGGGTATGATGGGCATTGATGAATTCACCGCCATCATCAATCCACCGGACAGCTGCATTTTGGCTGTTGGAAATATTGTTCCAACTCCGGTTGTGGAAGACGGAAATATTGTGGTGAGACAAATATTGAAACTCACCCTGAGCTGCGACCACCGTGTAGTAGACGGTGCAGTTGGGGCTCAATTTTTACAAACACTCAAAACTTACATCGAAAACCCAGTAACAATGCTGGCTTAAGATACAGAGAAAGAGCCGCTTGGCTCTTTCTTTTTACCTGTCACTTTTACCCAATTCTACTTTTATGGCACGGACCATTAGCGCCAAATCAATTATCGGATTTATTCTGCTGCTGTTGCTGAGCGGAACATTTATTTTTTCTGCCGTCGCAAAATTCATCACCATCGAGCCTTTCGAATGGACATTTATGGATATGGGTTTACCCAATTCAATGGCTTTCTTTTTAGCCAGGTTTTTCATCGGATTTGAATTTTTGCTGGCCTTGTTTATGCTGGCACATTTCTATCTGAAAAAATTCACTTACCCGATTACGATTTTGTTTTTAGTCGCAATGACTATTTACCTTTTCATTCTTCTCGCTACAAAAGGAAATAATGTGGATTGCGGGTGTTTTGGAGATGCATTGCCAATGTCGCCGCTGGTAAGTATCCTGAAGAACGTAATCCTTCTGGCGGTTACATTTTTGCTCTCAAAAATCTATCCGGTAAAACCATACCGATTTCAGGGAATCCTCTCTGTGATTGGCGGAGCCGCTATGATGGCTATTCCCTTTGTTTTTGTACCCTACTCACAAAAACCGAGCCCGATCAACATGGATGTTTTGTATAAAAACAGTGCCCATCAACCTTCCGTTGAATTACGAAAAGGGAAACACCTCGTGGCATTTCTGAGCCTCGGATGCCCGCATTGCCGGCATGCCGCCAAAATTTTTAAAGACATAAAAGCAGAGGATAATGAGACGCCGATTTTTATGGTTTTATATGGTTCGCCGATTGATACGCCAGACTTTTTCAATGATACAAAAGCAAATAAGGTGCCTCACTTTGTTTACAATGACCATAAGGAGTTCATCAAAATGGCAGGCAAATTTGTACCCTCCATTTATTGGGTAAACAATAGCATTAAAGAAAGAAAAGTAACTTATATACAGCTAAATACAGAGCTGCTCAAAAACTGGAAAACCAATTAATATTATGGCTGAGATAGAAGATGAAATAGAAGATTTTGAGGATGGTGATGAGGTTGAAGGATCCGGCGAGGCAGTATTGGCTGAGCGGGAGCGGTTCATTGTCAACAAAGGCCAGGAGTCTATCCGTATAGACAAATTCTTGCAGAACAGGCTCGAAGGAGCCACACGGACTAAGGTTCAACAGGCGATTGATGACGGATTGATTTTAGTAAATGACAAACCGGTTAAATCGAATCACAAAATAAAACCGGGCGAGGAAATCGTTATTTTCGAAACGCGCCCTTCCGAGTTATATGAAATTGTTCCCGAAGACCTTCCACTCGACATAACGTATGAAGACGATGACATCATGATTATCAACAAAAAAGTTGGTATGGTGGTTCATCCAGGTTGTGGCAATCCAAGAGGAACTTTGGTGAACGGTCTGTCTTTTTATTTAAAGAAAGAAGAAACGGAAGAACTGCCTCGCATTGGATTGGTGCATCGGATTGACAAAGACACCAGCGGATTGCTGGTCATTGCAAAGCATGAAGCAGCCATGCAAAAAATGGGTGCCCAATTCAAAAACCATACCGTACACAGACGATATATTGCTTTGGTTTGGGGTAATATGGAAGAAGATGAAGGAACTGTGGTTGCTCATATCGGTCGCCATCAGCGGTTCCGGAAGATTATGGCAGCCTATCCTGAAGGAGATTATGGCAAGGAAGCCATTACACATTACAAAGTAATTGAACGGTTCAATTATGTTACCCTTATCGAATTACGCCTGGAAACAGGACGTACGCACCAGATACGTGTGCATATGAAACATATCGGCCATCCCTTGTTCAGCGACAGCACTTATGGAGGCGATTATATTGTCAAAGGGACCGTCTTTACCAAATACAAACAGTTTGTTGAAAATTGCTTTAAGCTTCTCCCAAGACATGCCCTTCATGCCAAAGAACTGGGCTTTGTGCACCCCGGAACAGGGGAAAATGTAATGTTCGACTCTGAGATTCCGGAAGATATGGTTTCAGTGATTGAAAAATGGCGGACTTATATAACCGGGATGACCAGTCAATTGAAAGACAAAATTGATAACGGATAATTTCAGAATAGGCATTTGATTTCCCAAAATAAATTTTACCTTTAAGCATCTTAATTTAATTACCATTTTATGAACATTAATAAGTACATCACTATTGCTTTGTTAGCTTTGGTTACAATGGCTGTTGTTTTTGAAAGTTGCAATAAGCGTGGTCTTCCACACAGAAAATACAGAGGACAGGCCCCAAGAGGAGCACATCCATAGTACCGCAATCTTTAATCAATATTTTTATCGAAGGATATTAAATACACAGCGCAAAACGTTGACTTATTTAATATCCTTTTTTGTTGAATTGCGCTATAAAGAATCATACATACCCTTGAAATTATTTCCTTCCATATTACTGTTGATTTTGTTTTCCCTGCGTTGCGCTGCGCAATCGGGATACGATACGGTGAAGGTGTATTTCCCCATTAACATTACGGAAGTGGATAAAGAAGGAAAAGCGCGACTGGATTCTACGCTAAACATAATAGGCAAAAAAAACCTGCTGATTTACGGATACGCAGATTATCTCGGCAATGAACCCCGTAACCTTGATCTGGCCATTGGCCGCGCCAACAACGTTAAACAATATTTAATTGACCACAATATTTCTACCCGCCAAATTCTGATTTGTGAAGGTATCGGAGAGGTTAGCCGCGCTTTACCCGATGATAAAAATGGCATTCCGGAAGACAGAAGAGTTGGTATTTTTATTAAAAGAGATCCGGGTGGTTTTGAGGAAATAAAAGACCTCACACCAGTTAAGGATACAGGCACAAAAAAGAGAATGTCCGTGCAGGAAATTACCAAAAAAGGAACTTTAATACCCGTCAAACCATATGTAGCCAAAAAGAAACCAGCCGGAGACACCATTTTTCAGAAGCCAATAGCCAAAAAAACAAATACCGGGAAAAATTATGGCGTGGCAACGGGTGTAAAATTTGAGCGTTTAAAAGACCTGAGACCAAATGATGTCCTCAGAGTGGAAGCCATCCACTTTCTGCCTACACGTCACTTTTTAACGGAAGAAAGCGAACCAATCCTCAAAGATCTGCTGAAAACAATGCAGGATTACCCCGAACTTGCGATCAGAATTGAAGGCCATGTCTGTTGTGTTAAAGGAACCGGAGATGCACTGGATACCGACACCTACGACCTGAAACTCTCCTTGAACAGGGCAAGGCATATCTACCTATACCTCATTCAGAATGGTATAGATGGAAGGCGGCTTGAATATACCGGATTCGGGAAAAGCCGCCCCATCATTCCCTTTGAAAAAACAGAAGAAGATGCACAAAAAAACAGAAGAGTAGAAATAAGGGTACTGCGAAATTAAAATGGACCAGAGCAAAGAAAAATACAAATCAATTGAAGCCCCGACCACATCCTTATTCAAAGACAGGGGAAGCAAATTTTTAGGCTATACCTTTCCTGTACTAACTGTGGAGGATGCCAAACAAAAACTTCAACTTGTGAAAAAAGAACACCCTCAAGCTACACACCATTGTTTTGCATCCTCCACAGTTAGTACAGGA
>DLGS01000296.1 GCA_002482815.1 Bacteroidetes bacterium UBA7688 | reverse complement strand
TATCTTCCCTCGCTATCATCATCCAACTTGCATACTCGTAAGCTGTTGCCGCTAATTGTTTTTTAATTTCTTGCAATTCGTGTTCTGTAACCGCTTTGCCGACCTCCCCTTTCACGTCAAAAAATGGCATTTTAACTATCAAGGCATTCAGTGCCGATTGTGCGAATTGGTCTAATAAATCTTGTTGTTGCATAACTTTTAATTTGAATGTTTAAGAATGGATTAAGCTGTTATTTGTTTCTCTCGTTCCTGATAGAAGGTTTTGAGTTTTTCGAAAAGTTCCAATGAAGATTTGCCTTTGTTCAGTGCTTTGGTAATTGTTACTTCTGATGTTTCAAAGTCTTTCGCTAACTGCTTTACATCGCCTTGACATCGTAATAATTTCCACTTTTCTAAAAATAAATTTGGTATTGTCATAGTTTGTCTGTTTATCTTTGCTTTCGTTTTGGTTATTTATTTTGTCTTTTTTCGTTTTGTTGACACAAAGATAATGGGACTTCTCCCAAACTTCCAAATAAATTTGGGAAAAAATCAAAAATAAATATACATAAATTGAAACTTTATGAAAATCAATGTAGTAGAATCTCTAATTGCTTACCGAAAAGAGAAAAAACTGTCCGTTTCGGACATAGAAAGGCTAACTAAAATCCCAAAAGACAGGATATATAGTTGGGAAAGAGGAAAGGGAAATCCCAAAAGCGAAGATGAAAAAACAATATTGGGATTAATTAATGGGACAACTCCCAATATTGGGAATAGCGAAGACTCAAGCCCTCCGCAGATTACAGCCAAAAAAGAAGAAACAAATATTGATTACAAAGACAAATTTATAGAGGCTCAAAGCGAGTTGATAAAGCTGCAAAAATCACAGATTGAGGCACACAAAAGCGAGCAAAACACCTTACAGGAAAGCGTTTCACAGCTAATGGCAAAAGTAGAATGGCTAATTAATAACCAAAAAATTAATTCAGAGAATGTAGATAAGAAGATTCGAAACCTACAATTTGGGCAGGCTCACCAAATGGCGTTCTCTCAATATGTTGGTCGAGAAATCTTAAAGAGGAATCAATTAGAGATTGAGCAAGTGTCGGACACGATAAAACGCGGGCTGATGGCGACTCTCGAAAAAATGGACAGCTAGGATTTTTAATATGCATACAAGAATTACAAACCTTCATTTAGGGAGCAATATTTAAAGGGTGCTGTCGGAGCAATACAAATATGCAGATTAAATAATTACTAAAAGAATAATTGAAATCAACTTTTTAAGATAACCATAACAAATAATTAATATAGATGAATAAATTTCTAAAGGCAACAGGTTGGACAATACTAGCTTTCGCAATAATCGTTTGCATTTACAATATTTGGTTACAGTTATTCGGATAAAAAACAAAAACTATGGCACAGAAAAAAGACGAAGTACTATCAAAGAGACTTCAAAATAACATAAGGTTCTTAAGGGATTCAAAAGGATTAACCATAACAGAGCTTGCAGAAAAGCTAGGATGCTCACGGGATGATATTGCTAATTGGGAGAACCGGTTTACTCCAAAGCTACCGGACTTAGTAGCCCTATGCGATTTCTTCAAAATAACCATTGATGATATTATCAGGAAAGACTTATCCAAAGTAATGTTTAGCCTGATCCAAAAAGGTAACGAGCCAAAGGATGACTGGAAAACAAAATACCTGCTTTTACTGGAGAAATACACCAAGATTTTAGAAACCCAAGAATAGCCTAAAACAAAAATTTATCTACTATGTTGCTAAATTCGCAACAATTATAGTAAACTGCCGTATATTTGTGCTATGGCAGTACTCAAATATGATATAAAGCCCCACCAAATAGATAAGATAATAGCCAAAATAGGGCAGAATGGAGGCAATACAACCCTTTCGCAACTAAAAGCATTAGTTATAGCTGACATCGAAGAAAAGCTACAGCATAAGTGCGCAGAATGCACAGGCGTTGGTATGGTTAATGCTCAAACAGAAGATTGCCCAACCTGCCACGGGTACTGCCGAACCGAAAACCAAGAAACAGTTACCCGAGTAATCACAAGAACATCTCCTAAACCTACAATTGAAGCGTAATGGCAGGCGGCAGACCAACAAAGTACAGTCAAGAGTTAGCGGACAATATCTGTGAACAAATAGCAACTACATCTAAAAGTATGAAAACTATTTGTGCAGGTTTAGATATGAATGTTATGACTGTTTTAAATTGGCTTTGCGAATCACACGAAGCATACAAACCGGAGTTTTGCAAGATGTACGCGCGTGCGAAAGAGATGCAAGCTGACCTATTAGCAGAAGAAATACTGGACATATCAGATGATAGCAGCCAAGATTTAAAAGGTATTGATGACTTTGGCAATCGTATTGAGGATAAAGAGTTTGTTAATCGGTCAAAGGTTAGGATTGATGCCCGCAAGTGGATTGCATCTAAACTTAAGCCTAAGAAATATGGCGAAAAGATACAGCAAGAGCATTCCGGCGACCTAGTTGTACATCAAATAACAGGAATGGAGATAAAATAGCGGTTATAAATATCGGATATTTTTAATAATTGCGAAAAGTTGATTAAAAGCCGGAGAAAACAAACACATTTCTAAAGCATAGAAATTTTAGTTAATCATAAATGAAGATAGTATTTGACACGCAGGGCAATGAAAAGCAAAAAGAGTGCGCCCGTGCGTGGGTAGATAATACAACGATTGATATAGTTTACGGAGGCAGCAAGGGTAGCGGGAAAAGTTTTTTAGGATGTTCTTTGATATTTGGTGACGCAATGATTTACCCTGGCACACATTACTTTATTGCTAGGAAGAATCTAAATGACCTTAGAAAGTTTACAATACCATCGATTCACGAGGTATTTAACCTGTGGGGAATAACTGAAAAATATTATAAATACAACGGACAGGATAACTTCTTTGAGCTTTACAATGGGTCGAAGGTGTTTATGTTGGATGCTAAGTATTTGCCATCAGACCCAAACTATTATCGTTTCGGTTCAATGCAAATGACAAGGGGATGGATCGAAGAGGGGGGGGAATTTGAAGAAGAAGCAAAGAACAACTTGCAGGCTAGTATAGGGCGTTGGAAAAATGAGCAATACAATCTGTCAGCAAAACTTTTGCAAAGCTGTAACCCGTCTAAGAATTACCTGTACAGGGATTATTACAAGCTGAACAAAGAAAATAAGCTGCCGGAGCATAAAAGATTCATTCAGGCTTTACCTACGGATAATAAGATGCTGCCGAAAGACTACATCCCAAACCTGTTAAAGATTCTTAGCCCGAATGAGATTGAACGATTGGTAAAAGGTAATTGGGAGTTTGATGATAACCCGTATGCATTATTTGATTACAACGACATCTTAGGAATATTTACAAATGAGTTTGTAAAACCTGATGGGCAAAAGTATTTAACTGCGGATATCGCTTATGAAGGTTCTGATAAGTTTGTTATTGGTATTTGGAATGGATGGGTATTAGAAAAGATTATTGCTATTGATAAGATTGATGAAACAATGGTAAGTAAGAAGATTCACGATTTGCGAATTGAAAATGATGTGCCGTTAAAAAATGTTGTTTATGATGCCGATGGATTGAAAATGTTTGTGCGCCAAAGTAGCAAAGAAGGCTATTTAAAAGACGCAAACGAATTTCATAACGGAGGATCACCAATTAAAATAGAAGGGCAACTGGAGAACTTCTTTAACCTGAAAGCGCAATGTTATTATATGCTTGCAGACTTAACGAAAAATTCAAAACTATTTATTTCGTGCAAAGATTACCGGAAACAAATAATTGAAGAACTGGAGCAAATATGTAAGCTCCCATTGGCAGATGATGGCAAGATACGATTAGAAAAGAAAGATGATGTAAGAGAAAGATTAGGACGCTCACCGGATTTTGCAGATATGATTATGATGCGAGCGTGGTTTGACCTTAGACCATCCGGCTACAATTTTTATTAAACACTAACTTAATGATACTCACCACAGAGAAGATAACCGCTATTTTAAGGGATAAGCCAAACGCCAAACTGATAAGTCAGGCACAGGCATATTCTAAAAAGCTAATGATGCACATGACCGGCATCGGGTTAAAAGGTTATTTGAATAAGCTTGATTACTTCGAAAAGGATGAAGTTAAAATCGTAAGGGAGCAATACTGCCGGAGCAATAAAGATTTGTTTGCAAGGCTTCACAGACCTATTGACAAAGTGTTTTCTGCAAGAGGCGGGAGCGTTTACTACAATCTGCCGGAGCAAAAAGAAAAGCAGCTTAGAAATGCTTTAACTGATGTTGAGTATGGATATTCATTGCGTAAATGGATTGAAAACTTTTGGTTAAATGCCTATGAGTACGACCCAATGGGATTAGTCTTTATTGAGATTGATGAAACCGGCAAGGCTTACCCTACTTACAAATCCATTATGGATGTACAGGATTACAAGATGAACGGGCGAAAGCTTGATTACCTTATCCTGAAAACAGATAAAAGAATTGAAGAGTATAAGAAAGGGGACAACTACACGCCTATTTTCAGGGTTATTGATGATGCGTTTGACTACCTGATAGCTTGGGATGGTTCAATAGCTACCCAAATACAGAAAGAAACATACCCTAATTACTTCGGCAAAGTGCCTGCTCTGATTAACTCCGATTTATTTGACCAATTGCGGGGGATGTATGTTAGCCCTGATGATGCGATTGTTGGTATTGCAGATGAATTCCTGCAAGAAGGATCTTACTTCAACATATTTAAAAAGTATCATTTTTTCCCTAAAGCGTGGCAATACCAAAGGGCGTGCAAACCGTGTGAAGGTTCAGGTAAAAGAAACGGCGAAGATTGTTCCTCTTGTGGCGGCACGGGATTTGCCAAAGACTGGAAAGTAAACGAGACGGTGCAAGTGCCAGTCCCGCAAAGCAAAGATCAACCATTACTAGCCCCTGATATAGCAGGATATATTACCCCTGACATTGATGGATGGGAGGCAATGGATAAAAGCCTTGATAAGCTTGAAGAACTAATGTACCGTACAATGTGGGGTACAACCTTAGAGCGCAAAGACAATGAAACGGCAACCGGTAGATTTATTGACGTGCAGCCGGTGAATGATCGTTTAAGCAAATACTCTGATGCAGCGGAAACGGTAGAAGAATTCGTTGTTAATGCGATTGGCTCTATTATGTTTAATGCGTATGGCGGTGCTGATGTAAACTATGGCAGAAGGTTCTTAATCGAAACGCCTGACGAAGTTTGGCTAAAGTATCAGGATGCAAGAACTAAGGGCGCACCGCAGGCAACATTAGACGAAATCCTGATGGAGTACTACCAAACGAAATATACCAACGATAGCTTTGAAATGCAGAAGTATATTAAGCTTATGGCATTAGAACCGTTTGTACATTATACTGTTCAGCAGGTACAGACAATGAACCTAAGCGATGAAGACTATTTAAAGAAGGTTTATTTTAATGAATGGGTAATGCAATTGCAGCAAAATGATTTGGTAGTTAATCCGGTTCAGGCCTTATCTCAAAAGCTTACCGAATATATATCCGGCAAGAAAGTAAACATCCCTGCGCAAAAAAATCTGTTATTGAATTAATTTTACTACATTTGTTGTGAATTTAGCAACAATAAAAACAAATATTATGGCAAAAGCTACAAATGCAAACCCTGACAATTTAAATAATGACATTAGTAATGATGTTGTTGTTGAGAAAAAAGCACAAAAGATGTACGAAGAGTGGAAAGTAGACGTAATCTATGAGCGCAACGGCGAAGGTAAAGCGACCGGTCATTCATTGTCTAAAGTGCGTATGCTGAAAAACAACATCAAATTGGATGATTGGCGTATCGAAGACCTAAACCGTCAAACAGAAAATTCAAAAGTTCATTATTTCGAACAAAAATAATCATCTCAAACAAAAAGAACAATCGTAACGGATATGCTTACACAGGAATTATTAACCAAACTGGCAACCTTAGCCAAAATAGATTCAAAAGTATTACAAGACGCTATTACATCAACTGACGAAGTAGCAATCGATTTACCGGAGGTTCTAACTTTTACTAAAAGCGAACTTGAAACACGGGATTCAGCAAAGAAAGGCAACGGCTATGCAGACGGCAAAAAAGCCGGAGTTGAGATGGCGGTGAAAGAACTGAAAGACGAATATAATTTGGATTTTGAAGGCAAAGACCTAAAAGATTTGGTTGACAATTACGGTAAAAAAGTATTGGCTGATGCGAAAATCACACCGAAAGAAACGGAAGATACTATTGCTAAGCTACGCACTACCATTACGGAGCAGCAGTCTAAGATTGCGGAAGCCGAAAACAGGGTTAAAGCCGTTTCAATAAATGCAAAAGTAAAAAGCCTGATGCCTGAAAATGCAAAAGGACTAAGCAAGGACGAAACAGAAGCAGTATTGCGGGCAAACGGTTTTGATTGGGATGAAGACGCAAACGGGAATATCATCGTTAAAAAGAACGGCGAACAAATACTGGATACAACATTACAAACTCCGGTTCCTGCGGCAGATGCATTCAAAAGCATCTTTACAGAAAAAGGATGGATGGCAGCAGGCGAAGCAGCACCGGCAGGAAGAGGCGGCAGCAGTTCAAATCCACAACTGAAAGCGACCAAACTAAGTGAAGTAGAAAAAGAGTGGACAGCAAACGGCAAAAACATACAAGGTTCTGACTTTTCAGCGCACGTTACAGCCCTTGCAAATGCTGATCCTACATTTGATATGAATGCATAAATAAAAGGGTACGGCTAAAAACCGTACCCACTATAATAAAGATTATCGTGCGAGATACGGCACAAAAGAACGACCGCCAAGATAACGGCAAAAGTATCACACCAAGACAACGGTGAAGGGTTAAATACAACCTTTCAATAATGGCAAATTTTTCACCGAGTAACCTAGTCAAAGCACAGGTATTACTCAACCAACAATTCACATCTAAAGAGATGCGTGAGCAAACATTGCCCGCACTCCGTATGGCACTTAGTAATGCCAATGTTTTAATCCCATCCGCAGAACAGGTAAGAACCCGTGAAGACCGTTCGGTTGAAGCGTACGTTTTAAGCCGTGCATCCCGCACACCTGGAACAAGCAGAACTTACAATCACACCGGTAGTCGTGGCGATTCTTTCGCTGTGCCTTTGACGTGGGGAACGTACTCTGATAAGTTCTCTATTTCCTTAAAGCAAATGGACAATAACATGTTCGGGTTTGAGCAGACACTAGCACAACAAATGCTAAACTGTATCCTGAACATCCACGCCCAAATCGAAGCTGATGATATTAGCTATC
>DLGS01000433.1 GCA_002482815.1 Bacteroidetes bacterium UBA7688 | reverse complement strand
CGGCTTTTCTTCATTTTGCACTGCTTTTTCGGCAGGAACAACTTCTGCAACTTTTGGCTTGCGTGCACGTTTTATCGGACGCTCCTCTGCTGCTGCGGGCTTTTCGGAATCCGGAATGACAGTAACAACTTCCGGAGCTTCTTCAACTTTTGGTTCAACCACCCCGGTCATTTTCTCGGTATTTCCTTTCGATTCTATTGCTGTTTCCACTTCCGGCTTATCCACCTTCGGTTTGCGCACGCGACGTTTTTTTTCTGTTTCTTCTCCGTTTGATTCATTACTGGCAGGAGCGCCATCTTGTTGATGTTCCAATATTGTTTTGATTAAAGTTTGTTTGTCGGAAGCGGCCGCAACAGGGATATTACGGCTACGCATAAGGTCAAGAAGCTCTGGCACGAGCATATCTTTAAGTTGGGAATTATTTAATGGCATTTAAAAGAATTCTATACAAAGTGTGATTTCAGTTTGAGTATTGGCACGACCAGAAAATATTGGTTAGCGCGACAATATTTTTTTCTTTAAGGGGAAATGTTTTGAGCACGAAGTGCTGCTTTATTTTTGAAAAAAGAGAAACGAGATGTTTGTTTTTCTTAATGCAAGGATACAACGCTTTTTTTAAAAACAAAAAAAAATTAAAACCAGCCGTGTTTTTGAAAATAAAATATGTTGTCTTGGATTCTGTTATTCTGAAAATTCAATCTTTCAAAACCTTAATTTTGCAACATGATTATTGAGGAAGTAAAAACACTTTTGCCTGCAGGCTTTTCAGACCAGTCCCGCGTATGGATTTATCAAAGCAGCAGAGCGTTTATAGAAAAAGAGCTAAATGAAATCAACGAGCAGCTGGAACAATTTTATACGCAATGGACAGCGCATGGGGCCCCGGTAAAAGGTTGGGCAAAGGTTTTGTTTGGACAGTTTATTGTTATAATGGCTGACGAAACCGAAGTTGGCGTAAGCGGCTGTAGCACAGACTCATCCGTAAAAGTTATCAAAAGCATTGAGCGCCAGTATTCTGTCAACATGTTTGATCGATTGAGCATTACCTTTCTCCGCAAAGAAAAAGCAGAAATGCTACCACTTAGCCAGGTACAATATGCCATTGACAAAGGTTTTATTGATGGCGATACTTATTTATTCAACAACGTTATTTATACTAAAAAGGAATTGCAGGAGGCCTGGCTGGTGCCATTGCGCAAAAGCTGGCTTGCAGAAAGAGTCACGCTTAACAGTGGAAATATTGAATCAAATTAAAAAAACATACCGTGTTGGAAGCCCAACTATTGTATGTTCGGAATTAATTTCATTATCTTAGCCAACGAAAATTATAATTTTAATGCAACATCGTTCACTTTTATTAGCCACACTGGCTGCATTGCTTGTCATTTTGGGTGTTTCCTCCTGCCGCAAAACAATTGAGGTAGGAAACAAGCCAGGCCTAGAATTTGTTTCCGGAACGGACTATATCACTACAGACTCTACCCTTTTGCAAGACAAAAGATATATGATAACTGTAAAGGCTGACCGTGCAGAAGACCTGACGCCCAATAGTTATTTCGAAATTGTGCGCACCTATGCCAATGGTATGGATACTACAGTTTACGAAGAATTTCTGACAGGTGAAGAACAAACAAGCTTTCAGTACACACACACTTTTACAACCCTTAAAAAGCCCGGAACTGAGCGTTATACATTCACTGTAAAAAATAATTATGGTATTGTAAACCAAAAAATCCTGGTAATGACAGTGAAATAACCGGATAGTTTTTTAAGATAATATTTTGACTCCAAAAAAATACCTTTGTGCATCAGTTGTACAGAGGTATTTTTATCAATACACCGGCTGTAATTTAATTTTACAAAATAAATTTTGCTATATCCCTCAATGAAATTCAATTTTTTCAAACCAGGCATCTTTCTGATTGTTTGCTTTTTATTCCTTTCTGCATCCACCTCTGCACAGACAGATGTTACCAATCTTCGAAACAGCCAACTTGCATTTACGCGTGTTGCACAAGCTTATTCAAAGTATAACGACACTATTCGCAAGCTTTTTACGTCAAAAGCACTGAGCTATCCGCCGAAAGATATTTACATACGCGAATTCAAATCACAAAACGAAATGGAACTCTGGGCTCGCGAAAGCCCTGCAGATCAATATAAGCTGATCAAAATTTATAGGGTTTGTGCATTATCAGGCATATTAGGGCCTAAAAGATTTGAAGGTGACAGGCAGGTTCCGGAGGGGTCTTATTTTATTGAAGATTTCAACCCTCAAAGCGATTTCTTCCTTTCTATGCTCATCAATTATCCCAACTATTCAGATGTCATTCTGGGCGATAAAAAGAAACCGGGTGGCGATATTTATATCCATGGCGGATGCGTAACAGTAGGTTGCGTGCCAATGACTGACGAGCAAATCCAGGAACTTTATGTGGTTTGCCTCAACTCAAAACTTAACGGACAAAATTATATCCCTATCAATATTTATCCTACCCGTTTCAATAAGAAGGGGCTTGATTACTTAGGAAAAGCATACCAGACTGAACAGGAAAAGCAAAAATTCTGGGTAAATCTGAAAGCCGGTTACGATTATTTTGAAACTTACAAAAAACTAATGCCGGTAATGTATACACCAGACGGCAAATACGTTTTTTAGTCATCTCTCTTTAGAAAAATTACTTTTTATCAACAAATAATGGACTCAATCGAAAAAATACATTGCCTGATCATTGGCTCAGGCCCGGCTGGATATACAGCTGCCATTTACGCATCTCGCGCCGGGCTGAAACCGGTACAATACCAAGGCCTGCAACCAGGCGGACAGCTTACTATTACTACTGATGTAGAAAATTATCCCGGCTATCCTGAAGGAATAATGGGGCCTCAAATGATGAAGGATTTTGAAGCTCAGGCAAAAAGAATGGGCGCTGACATCCGTTGGGGTATGGCTTCTAAAGTTGACTTTACCGTTCGTCCATTCAAAGTTGAGATTGACGAAGAACGTTGGGTAGAAGCAGATTCTATTATTATCGCAACCGGAGCATCCGCTAAATGGCTGGGATTGGAAAGTGAGCAACGCCTGAATGGCTATGGTGTTTCTGCCTGTGCAGTTTGCGACGGATTTTTCTTTAAAGACAAAGAAGTGGCTATCGTAGGCGCAGGTGATACAGCAGCAGAAGAAGCGCTTTATCTGTCCAAATTATGCAGCAAAGTACATATGTTGGTTCGCCGCGACGAAATGCGCGCCAGCAAAGTGATGCAGCAAAGAGTGTTGAACACACCGAATATTCAGATTTACTGGAACAGCGAAACCGTAGAAGTGTTGGGAGAAAAGAAAGTGAGCGGCCTGCGTATTCGCAATGTGAAAACAAATGAAATGCAGGACATCGAATTGAGCGCATTCTTTGTCGCCATCGGACATACACCAAATTCTGACATTTTTAAAGGGTATATCGATATGGATGAAGAAGGATATATCAACACTATACCCGGCACTTCAAAAACAAATATAGAAGGCGTATTTGCCTGCGGTGATGTGCAGGATAAAATTTATCGTCAGGCGGTGACAGCGGCAGGTAGCGGTTGTGCTGCAGCATTGGATGCAGAAAGATATTTGGGAGCATTGGCATTCGAACAAGGACATTAATGATAGCAATAGACGGGGTTTTACTGAGTGATGATATTGTAAGTGCGCAATTTGTTTGCGACCTTGAAAAATGCAAGGGGGACTGTTGCGTGGATGGAGATTGCGGAGCGCCGATAACAGCCGAAGAAGCACAAATCATTGCAGAAATTTATCCGAAAATAAAGCCCTATTTACCTGCAGAATATATTGCTGAAATTGAAAAGCAGGGAACTCATGTAATTGATGACGAACACGGCCTGGTAACGCCTACTGTGAATGGCGGCATTTGTGTTTATGCTTTTACAGACACGCTCGGTGTGGTGAAATGTGGTATTGAACAAGCTCATCGTGATGGCATTGTTGATTTTAAAAAACCAATTTCCTGTCATTTGTTTCCTATCCGTATTACAGAAACACCCGAATATGAACTGGTGAATTATGAACCTCGCAAAACACTTTGCAGGCCTGCTTGCAAACTTGGGAAAAAGCTTCAGGTGCCTGTATATCAATTTTTGAAAGAACCTATTATTCGAAAATATGGGACACCCTTTTATGAAGCGCTGGAAGCTGTAGCAAAAGAAATAGAAGACAGAAACTAACAAAACCCGCGAATATCGCGGGTTTTGTTCTTAAAAGGATACATTTTAATTGCAATCCGCAATTACCGGTTTGCTTCAAATATTTTAATTTTCTTCACAATTCGGTTGCTCTTATTCCCTGCAGCTGTAAAGCTTTGCACTACCTTTGCGCAGATTTTTTCTTTATCCAAATCAACACATGAAAAACAGTTTTTACATTCTTACCGCAATCATCAGTTTGTCAGGTTTTACTTCCTGCGAAAAAGTAATTAATGTAGATGTGAAAGATTCCGAAAAGAGAATTGTAATTGAAGGTGTTATTTCTGACGCCCCAGGATTAGTTTCACACACTATTTTAATTAGTAAAACAAATAGTTTCAGCGCACCTAATGTCCGCAACCCTATCTCAAATGCGGTTGTATTTGTAAGGGATATTAATGCCGGCGTGACCGACACTTTATTGGAAATTAAACCGGGAGAATACCTTACCCAGAAAACCTATGGCGTTCCAGGACACACTTATAATCTTACCGCTATTGTGGAAGGGAAAACCTATAACGCAAGCAGCACAATGCCACCGATCGTACCATTTGATAGTATTTATACACAAAACTTCAGCTTTTTCGGAGAAACTTTTGTGCAGGTAATCCCGGTCTTTACAGATCCTGCCGGAGTGAAAAATTATTACCGCTTTTCTGTTCAGGCAAATGACAGCCTTGATAAAGCTTATCAGGCCTGGGATGATATAATCAGTGATGGTAAAGAGAATTCGCGTCCATTGTTTAGCCAGACCGTATCCATTGATCCAAAAGACACCGTGACTGTATTTATGGATTGTACTGACAAAAGCACGTACGATTTCTTTTATACCTTAGAAAACGCTTCCGGAAACGCCCAGACACCTGCCAATCCTATCTCTAATATTTCCAACAACGGGATGGGGTATTTTACGGCTATCAACCGCCAGAAAAAAGTGATTATTATCCCTGAATAAGACCACTGAAATAACGGATTGATTCCTGCAGGTCAAGAAAAGGAAATTGTTCCTGCAGGTTAAATGCCTTCTCATAATATTTTCTGCAAAATTCCTGATGCGCTTTCGTTTCAGGGAAACGCGTGCGATGATTTTGAGCAGTATTTAGTTCCAGCACTTCCTTCATCAGCGTTGCAGTATCCGGGTCAATACAGGCCTTTACAAATTCTTCCCAAACAAAAGAAGTGGCTGCATAATTGGGATGAACAAAATCCACATCAAAAAAACGATAATCACGCAAAACATCCATTACAAGTTCGTAAGCGGGAAAATAATGTGCGAAAGAAAACTGACCGCATAATTCGTGTACTGCTTCTATCAGGCGGGCTTTGCTCCTATTGTTATCCACAACACCGTCACGGATATGCCGCACAGGGCTAATTGTAAACAATACCTTAGCTTTTGGATTTTTTTGCTGAAGTAAGCGAAGTGTATTCCTAAGTGCTTCGGTTATTTCGGCTATGGTCAATAACTTCTTTTCAAACCATTGCCCGGGTGCACGGTGATTGTTAGCAACTGGCTTGTCGCCGTCTTTCAGATAATACTGAAAAGCAGAGCCAAGTGTAATCATTATCCAGTCAGCTTTTTCAATCATACCTCCCGCGGCGATCTGAGTCCCGTTTATTTGCTGAAGCGCTTTTTCTGCATCTATATGAGAAAAACGGGTGTGATGCTCCCAACTGTTCCACAATTCGTTCAGATAAAACAAATCATCCTCTGTATAAAGTTTCCCGGTCAAATAGCTATCAAGACTATTGGCCACACTCAACGGATTGAACAAGATACCATGCGGGTTACTTAAAACCCGAAAACGATGCTGTGAAAGTCTGTCAGCCATATGCTCCGTAAAACAAGATCCGATCAACAGGATATTATCGGTATATCTTATCGGAGCCGGCAAACTGGGAATATTGATTTCGAGCTGAAATTTCATAAGTACAAAAATACGTCAGGCTAATTATTTTATCCGCTTATAAACGTATGTAATAATCCTTTTGGCGCTTAAACAGTAACTTTGAGCTTCGTTAGCAACAGAAATATGGAGACCTTAGTAAATAAAGTAGCGGAGAGTGGTATTGTAACAATTGACCTGACACATTACATGCCATCAGAAAGCAGTATGGCCGGCTTTGATTTAAAACCATTCCTTTTCAGAGAAATGATTTTAAGAGAAAAGGATTACCGGGAAGCATTGAAGCAATTCGACTGGAAACAATTTGAAGGAAAGCATGTTTATATATTCTGCAGTGTTGATGCCATTATCCCTATGTGGGCCAATATGCTGGCTGCGTCAAATCTTCAGCAGGTTGCCTTATCTGTATTTTATGGCTACAGGGAAGCATTGGAACACCATTTGACACTTGACGCCATTTCCAAAATCGACACCAGTGAATTTGCAGAAAAACGATTGGTGATAAAAGGATGTGGTGACGTTTCTGCACCGGCAGAAGCCTACGTTGCGATAACGGCATTACTGCAGCCTGTGGCCAAGTCTCTGATGTATGGAGAACCTTGCTCAACAGTGCCAGTTTACAAAAAGAAAAACTAATCTTTGCGTAATTGTTATGCGCAAATATTTACTTCACATTTTTGTCCTTTATAGCCTTGTAACTGCGTCTTGCGGACAAAAAAATGTTTCGCAAAAAGACAAGCAGATTTTCCATCTGAACCTTTCAAGCGGAAGCCTTGAATCTCTTGATCCTGCTTATTCAAAAGATTTGTACACGATGTGGACTACCCATATGTTGTACAATACCTTGGTAGAAACAGATAGCAATCTTTACATTCAGCCGTCGCTGGCAAAGAGCTGGGACATAAGCCCGGATGGACTTTCTTACACTTTCCATTTACAAAGCAATGTCTTTTTTCATCCGAACTCATTGTTCAAAGGACAAAGAAAAATGACCGCGGCAGATGTGGCGTATAGCTTTTCAAGAATAATTGACCCCGAAATTGCATCATCCGGCGCCTGGATTTTTAATGGCCATGTTTCAGACCAAACCGCCTTCGAAGCCAAAGACGACAGCACCTTCATCCTGCATTTATCGTCCCCGTTCCGTCCGATGCTGGCGATGTTGAGTATGCCCTATTGC
>DLGS01000316.1 GCA_002482815.1 Bacteroidetes bacterium UBA7688 | reverse complement strand
TCTGCTATCCGGGAAACTGGCATTCGAGTTGGGATATAGTGCAGAAGGCAGTGGGCAGCTCACCAAATTGTTGCAGGAATTTCCGCAATCGGAACATAAATCTGAAGCAACAAATATTATTTCAGAGCAATTACTGCAAACACAAAACTACAGTGAAGCGTATCAGTTGCTGACAAACATTGACAATCCATCAAAAGAACTTTTACAAAAAAGTGCTTATGGTTTTGCATTGCAAAATTTACAGCAGCACAAATGGCTTGATGCGGAAAACCTGTTGAAAGAATCTCTGGTAAACAGTGAAAATCCTGCTTATGAGGCAGCCGCTTACTTTTGGCTGACCGAAATAAACTATCACAATAAAAATTTTGCTGAAGCAATATCTAACGGCAAAACATTTTTACAAAAAAACAATAGCGGTGTAAAACAGGTGAGCCCAAATGCCACCCAACAAAGTGCGTTAATGACCTTGGGATATGCCAGCCTGCAAAGCAATGACTTCGGTCAATCAAGGTCTTATTTTTCTCAGGCGCAGAATACCAATTCAGGCAATACAAATTCTTCCAAACTTTCAGCAGAAGCAGTGCTTCGTGAGGCTGATGCAGCATTTTTGCAAAAAGATTTTGGAAAAGCCAGCGAATTATACTCCAGAACAATTGCACAAAACGGAGTGGATGCAGATTACGCACGATATCAAAAAAGCACTTTACTGGGCTTACAGGGAAAATCTGCTGAACAGGCAGAATTGCTGATGCAAATTATTGCGCAAAAAAATCCGGAATCCAAGTACAAATACGAAGCCCATTATGCATTGGGAGATATTTTGCTGGAGGCCAATAAATTTGAGGATGCTATCAGTAATTTCCAGAAGATAAATGAGAACACGGCAAAACAGTTGGCAGCAAAGGCGTTGATGAAAATTGCCTTTAGCTACCAGGAAGCAGGCAATGAAGACAAAGCCATCGAAACTTATAAAAATGTGGTGCTTCAATATCCAAACGGAGAACAAAAAAATGCAGCACTTGATGCACTGAAAGATTTGTATGTAAGTACCAATCAGCCTGACAGCTATGTACAACTTTTGAAAGATAACAATCTCAGTCCGACGGACAATGCGGGTCTCGATTCTTTATTCTATGCGTCAGCAGAAACACAGTTTGCTGCCGGAAAATACCCGAAAGCTACTGAAGCCATGGGCAATTATCTGAAACAATATCCGCAGGGAATCTTTCGTACAAAAGCCAACTTTTACAAAGCTGAAAGTCACTATCAACTTAAAGAATATGATGCTGCACTTGTTGGATATGATGCTGTACTGAATGAAGCCTGGAGTGATTTTACCGAACCCGCCTCTTTAAAAGCTGCTGCACTTGCTTATGCACAAAACAACTTCATTGCTGCGCAAAAATATTATGGCTTGTTGCGTAATAATGCTGTAGGAAAAGACAATTTAAAAACAGCTTATAAAGGTTTATTGATGACGTCAAAAAACCTTAACCAATTTGAATCAGGAAATAATTATGCCGACACCTTATTGAGTATTTCTGACATTGACGAAATAAGCAAAAATGAAGCGCTGCTGATGAAAGGAAACTTCGCATTGAAATCATCGAAATATGAAGACGCCAACGGCTATTTCGACCAATTAATTTCATCGAAAAATGTAGAAATTTCTGCTGAAGCGATTTATAAAAAAGCAGAAATAATGGTGCTGGAAAATAAAATTGAGGAAGCGGAAACCGCGACCAATAAAGCTATTCAGCAAACCACCGGAAGTAATTACTGGAATTCAAAAGCTTACTTGTTGATGGCCGACATTTTTGTTGCCCAGAAAGATTATTTCAATGCAAAAGCCACCCTGCAAAGCATTGTAAAAAATGTGAAAAATGAAACCTTGAAAAAAGAGGCTTCTGCCAAACTGGAACAGGTAAAAGATCTGGAAAAATCAAAAAGCAAACTGAGCGAGGGATAGATTATGCACCACAAAAAAAGTATTGTAACAAGTTTATTTTTAATAGCGGGCATAGAAGTTTTTGCACAACAAAAACCAACTTCTAATGATACGACGATTAAAAATTCTACTATCGAAATATCACAGATTTATCAGCCTAAAATCAAAGAGGCGGTGAAGGAAACGATCAACCCTACACTTCCTCAACAGGACATCGTTACACCTGAATATAAATATGTAGTTCCGACACAGAGTCTGAATTATTCTTACAAACCACAACCGCTGCAAGCCTTGGCAATGGGTAGTGATACCACTTACAAAGGTTTTCATCATTACATTAAGGCTGGCCTGGGAAATAAACGAACAATTTATATAGATGCAGGCTTAGGAAATTGGGCGAAAAAGAACCTGGTTACCAATGCTCATTTTGGACTGCTAAGCCAAAAAGGAGAACTGGCCTACCAAAAACAAACGCTTGGGGTATTCAATGTAGAATCTGCTTATTCTAAAAACAGTCTGAAGGCCGGCATAAGACTGGATGCCTCACACAGTAATTTTTTCCAGTATGGTTTTGATGAGAAATTATTACCAAATAAAATTGCAACCAGACAAACCTTAAGCGGCGGAACTTTAGGGGTGAATGCAATGAAAAATCACAAAGACAGCCTTGGCTTTCATTCTGTTTTTGCTTCGCTGGGTTTTTACACAGGAAATAATATCAGTAATGAAACGTCCACCTCTATCGGATTTTTATCCGGTCGCAATTTGGGGGATGGACTGAATGGGAAACTCGGCATAAACGGTGTAAGCACTCATCTGAATTCAGAATTTTATTCAGTGACCAATGCCTACATCTCGTTAAAAGCAGGCATCGATTTTACACAGGACATTTTTACTTTTCACGGATATCTTATTCCGACAATCGGACAAAACAACAATGCCTTTTTGCTTCACGATATGGAAGGCAAATTTCATTTTGCAGATGCTCAGCTGAATGTTGGTGCAGGCACAAAAGGTTCACTTATTCAAAATACTTATCAGCAGCTCTTCACTACGAATCCATACATTTCTCAATTCAAATCAACACAAACCCACAGCGATGAGGTTTTTGCTTTTATTGAAAAAGGGGTCGGCCATCACCTGACACTTTCAGGGAAAGTAAGCTGGTGGAAATATGAAAACCTGGCCACATTTTTGAACCAGCCAATTGGAGATTACGAAAAAATGATGGTGTACTATGTGCCTAAAACCAATGCGCTTTCCAGCCAGTTTGAGATGCGCTATCAGATTGGGAATACCATCTCTGTGGGTGCTCAGTTTATTATCTTCAAATACAGCAATATTCTAGGCTCGGGAAGAATATGGCAGACGCCAACCAGAAGACTCAATGGAGATTTCCAGTGGAATCCGATTCCGGAGCTGAATTTCAATGCATATGGTGCTTATGTTTCAGGCAGTTATGCGCTGGACAGCAATTTAAATGAAATTAAACTCAAAGCTTTTATCGACCTGGGCTTTGGTGCAGAGTACCTGGCAATGAAGAAATTATCCTTCTTTATCAACTGCAACAACCTCTTAAATAATAAATATCAGCGCTGGAATGGCTACCAGGCCTACGGTATAAATATATATGGTGGTCTGCGACTGAAATTCTAATTTCGCACTACTAATAATACCGTTTAAAAAAACAAAAGACAAAACAACACTTATGGATATTGCCAAATACATTGGATTATTTTTACTTAAAAACAAGTATTGCTGCCTTCAGGGCCTTGGTAATCTTGAAATAAAAAAGAACGCATCAAAGCATAATGGTACTGAATTGACCGGTTCAGCGTACTATGCAAAATTAAACCCTGTTGGTTCTATCGACGATTCTTTTCCCAATTTTATTGCCAATAACGAACAGGTTAGTATAGCAAAAGCATCGAATGAAATCAGCGAATTCATTAAAAGTGCAAAGGAAAAAATGGCGGAAGGCGGTTCTATAGAAATTCCTTCTATCGGAGCGTATATGATAAAAAATAATCAGCTTCATTTTGAACTTGATCCTGCTTTTAGTTTGCCAACTGCGAACATTATGTTTCCGGTGGCAGAAGCGCCAAAACAAGAAGTATCAAACACCGGCAAATCCGGAGATGAGCCTGCCAAAGAAAGTTTTTCTAGCTATAACAATTATAACAAGCAGCGCACAGTCAATTGGAATATCATTGCGTTTTGGGGCGTTGTTATCATCATTGGTGGAAGCATTATTGGCTGGAGCATCAGCTATTTTATGAAACAAAGGCAACCGGAAAGTGTTCCTGTATTTGAAAACCCGGCACCTCCGGTTACTCAGGATCCTATTGTTGATTCCACAATGAATGACAGTGCTGCAATGAATGCCACCGCGCCTTTAAATCCAAATGATACGCCCGAGTTCAATTTTATTATCAAAGAATATAAAGCACTTGCGCCGGCACAAAAGAAAG
>DLGS01000097.1 GCA_002482815.1 Bacteroidetes bacterium UBA7688 | reverse complement strand
TACGCTCATCGTACCATAGCGCAGGCTGTACCAGCTATGTACGTTGAGCAGCATACCTTCTGTTTACTTTCGCCATCACAAAATCTTTATCATCTTTCAACTCCTTTACCCGCTGTCCGCGCTGCACAAACTCCAGGCCATACCGGTCTCTTATTTTATCCATGGCAGCCGACAGGTTAATATCTGTTACCGCATCATTGAATAAATCAATCTGGTAACTACCGCCCACCAGATCGCTGAACTTTACGCCAATGAGGCGGATGAGCATACGCTTGCTGTATAACTGATCAAACAAAGCCAAAGCCTTTTCGGTGAGTACATTTTGTGAGCAGGTATAGGGAATACGTAATTGTTTGGTATAGGTTTCAAAATTGCTGTAGCGGATTTTTATCGTCACGCAGGCTGTCAGTTTCCCTTCTTTGCGCAAATCGAAACTGAGCTCTTCCACCATCGTTGTAATATGTTTTTTCAGTAATTCCATATTAATGGTATCGGCCTCAAATGTATTTTCCTTGCTCACACTTTTCCGTTCAGAATAAGGCACCACCGGCGAATCGTCCATACCATTCGCTTTCTTCCAGATAATAATACCGTTAGCACCCAGCACACGCTCCATCACCGATGGTTGCATATTTTGCAAAGTCACAATTTTGTCAATACCCATGTGCCGCAATTTGCTAAACGTTTTCTCGCCGATCATGGGAATTTTCCGGATAGAGAGCGGAGCCAGAAAACCTTTTTCACCACCAAAATCCACCTGTTTTTCGCCACAGGGCTTTGCAAAACCAGTGGCTATTTTAGATACTGTTTTATTGGCCGAAAGCCCGAACGAAATTGGCAAATGGGTTTCTTTGATAATCCGCTGGCGCAATTCCTGTGTCCATTTCCAGCAGCCAAAATATTTGTCCATTCCGGTGAGGTCGAGGTAATGCTCATCAATACTGGCTTTTTCGACCACAGGTGCATATTCTGAAATAATATCGGTAACCTGTTTGGAGTAATGGGCATACCTGTCGTGATCGCCTTTCACCAACACGGCTTCGGGGCAAAGCTGCCGCGCCATCCGCATCGGCATTGCACTATGGATACCAAACTTTCGGGCTTCGTAGGAACAGGAGGCCACAACCCCCCTGTCGGAACTCCCGCCAATCAAGACGGGTTTCCCTTCCAACGAACTATTCATTAGTCGTTCTACCGAAACAAAAAAAGTATCCAAATCGCAATGAACAATATGCCTTTCCATACAATTTTCAATTTAATTTCTTATTTTTGACATTATTAGTATCAACACTTAGTTATCAATAATACCAAAAGGAAATGGAAATTCAAAAAATATTTTGGGCAGACAATGTGAAATTTTTGCGCAACAGAAAGAAATTAAGCCAGGAATCTATGGCTGAATCTTTGAAAATCAGCCGTTCGAAACTAAACGCCCACGAGAACGGCCATACGGTGAACCCGCCCGTCGAAGACCTGTTCCGGTTTTCTGATTATTTTAAAATCAGTATCGACGCTTTACTGAAAATAAAACTGGCACAATTGGGCGAACTTAAACTTCGCGAGCTGGAAGCCGGCAATGACGTATATATGGCGGGCGGCAATATCAGGGTATTGGCGATAACGGTAGATAAAAATGACCGTGAAAATGTGGAATATGTACCGGTAAAAGCAAAAGCAGGTTATAAAGCAGGTTATAATGACCCTGAATTTATAGCCAGCCTGCCAAAGTATAGTTTTCCTGATCTTCCGCGGAATGGCACCTTCCGGATGTTCCCCACAGTGGGCGATTCGATGTTGCCTATTCCTGAAGGCAGTGATATCCTGGCCAGATATGTGCAGGACTGGACCAATATCAAAGCCGGAACTTTGTGCATTATTATTTTCAAAGGTGAGCAGGATTTAGTGTTTAAGAAAGTGACGATGCAGGGCGAAGGTATCCTGCTGCTCGAATCGCTGAACGAAGCGTACAAACCTTACACAGAAACGGCCGAAAACGTACTGGAGATCTGGCAATTTGAGCGATTGCTCAGTAAAGACATCCCCGAGCGCGCCACCGACCTGGACGAGCTGAAAAGTATGATTATGGATTTGAAAAAGGAGATGAAGAAATAAATCAACGAAGGCTGCCAGAGTCTTCGGAACACAGCCTTCAATGCTTTAATTCCTATTTTAATAAAAACTGTTCGCAGTTATCTTTTGTCCAGTCTATTTCCAATATCATTTTTACAAACTCAATCAGGCGGGAATGACGATTGGGTTTTACGACAAAACGATTGGCCCCGTCCTGCCGTAGTTTATTGATGTCATTATCATTGGAAGAGGTGGTGAGTATAATCACCGGCACTTCGGCCAGATCGGGTATTGACCTGATTTCTGTAACACATTCAGCGCCCGACTTGCGTGGCATATTCAAATCCAGAAATATCATACATGGCTCAGCATCACCGGTCCTGAGCGCCTCCATTATCTTTTCTCCGTCCGTAAATATAGTTAGCTGAATAGTAGGGTCAATAATCTGAATTGCTTCTTCAAACATCTCGCAATCATCTTCATCATCTTCAGCCAGAAATATCTTTCTCAGTACAGCTTCGCTCATACACAGGATTGCATTTAATCGCCAAAACTATAGAATTAATCGATAATTCTGAAATTTTAATGATCATAATAGCACATCTATATTTAAATACTTTTTCTATTGCAGGCTTAATGCAGCCAGCATCCCGTTACCCGGAATGTAAGGGCGACATGGCCGCATAATCATTTCCCGTCTTTTTTGTGATAGATTACCACCTGATTGAGCCTGATAAAGAATATCTATGCTGCTGGTTTTTGTTTTTGGGGAAGTGTGTCGATTTCTCTATTCTGCAGTAAAAGCCTGTTTGTTGTTGCATCCAGCTCCTCTACTTTCACTGATAATGCCTCAATTGCCTGGGTCAGTTCATAAATCGCTTCTATCAATATCTTTTCCATATTTGCCAAATTAATCAGGTGAAAGGAACCGGAAAGTTAATTTTTCGGTATAACAAAGAAACTATTAAACAACAGCATTCTTTTATACCATTCAAAGAAAACATTACATGATTCTGTTTGCAAAAAACTCAGGAAATCAATGACTTGAAAATCTCTATGGATAAAGGTTTGGGCACATAGGCCTTTACAAGCGGATGATTTTCTGCTGTTTCCATTTCTTCGGAATTGAGCGTGGAAGAAAGTACATAAATCGTATACGGATTATCCTGAGGATGTGATAGCTTACCCAACTCCTCCAATACAGTCCAGCCATTCATACCCGGCATATTGATATCTAAAAACAAGATGATATTTCTATTCCTGTTTTCTTCTTCAGTCAGGTACTTCAATCCTTCTTTAGGATGCGTAAAGCTGATTACCTTATGTTCGGGAAATATGACTTTTAATATTTTAGCACATATCATGTTGCTTAGCCGGTCGTCGTCAATAAAGACAATTTCGGCATGTGTAGTTAGTTCCATTTCTGTTTATTTGACTTAAGCGTTTCATCCAATCTCCCCTTTCGTGACCAATCGTTTTTTCCTCCCGGTCACAAATATAAAAGGTATTAACTCAAAAAAACCAAGAGTTTATAAAACCGTCCTGACTGCAAACATCTTATTGGGACTTTCGGATAATTTTTTCAGTTAAAACAGAGCTGCAATTAACCACAATACCATCAGTAAATGATGCATTCACAAACAGATGTGAATCAGTTAGAGATGAGAATGTTGTAAGCCACGCTGCAACAGGGTATAAGAAGGGCGGCAAATTAATCCCGGAACTTTACATCAAACAGAAATACTATGAAAAACAACGCGCAACACATTAAAGAATACGTCCGGCAACATGGGTTTGTTTATTACCCCATCATGAGTCAGGATGGAGCCATAGATAATGGGGCCTTCGCGATACTTGGTTTGCACAGCACTGCAGAGCTGGTAAGGTGTGCAGACCATTTACATGGGATGATTATGCCTTTTTTGCTGGAAGAAGACAGGCACGCTGCACGCATTCAGACCGACAATACCACCGAACACAGCTTGCCATTATATCTTGAAAAAGCTCATGACAGCCATCAGAATCTGGTAGGTATTTTTGTAAGGGCTGAGGAATAATGCATTATTTACTCAGTGCCTCCTTCAGTATACTGAAAGATTTAAGACGTGCGGCATTATCGTAAACATTGCTGGTGACCATCAGTTCATTGATGCCATTGGCTTCTGTAAAGGTATGGATACTGTCGCTCAGGGTATCCTTATTCCCAACAAATGTATAACGGGTCATTTGCTCTACAGCAGCTTTGGCCTGCATATTCCACAATTCATCCATCTTTTCTGTTGGAGGCTGCAATGCTTTGCGCTGACCGCTGATTATACCCAGGAACATCTGGTAAATACTGGTGGAAAGCAATTGGGCCTCCGCATCCGTATCCGCTCCCACCACATTCACGCAGGCCATTGTATAAGGCTTTTGCAAAGCAGGTGAAGGCCTGAAGTTCTGCTGATAAATTTTGACCGCGATTTCAAATTGTGCCGGTGCAAAATGAGAAGCAAAAGCATAAGGCAAACCCATTGCGGCTGCCAGATAAGCGCTATCGGTGCTGGAACCTAAAATCCATACCGGTACCTTCGCACCTTCTCCCGGAAAAGCCCGCACACGCATAGCCTCATTGGTGTTGCCAAAATAATGCTGCAACTCCATGATATGTTCACCAAAATCATAAGACCCATCTGCGAAATTCCTGCGCAAAGCCATGGCCGTTGCCTGATCAGTGCCGGGAGC
>DLGS01000227.1:2961-3302 GCA_002482815.1 Bacteroidetes bacterium UBA7688 | reverse complement strand
TACAAACCTTTTGCTTCGGCTTCCATTTTTGCAAAAATAACATCTGCTTCTCCTTTTGCTTGCTCACTAATCCTTTCAGCTTCGGCCTGCGCTTCAATAATGGCTTTTTGTTTGGCAATTTCTGCCGGAATTACCACGTTTGCATTTTGCGTAGAGCGTTCTCTTTCGGCACTTGCTACCTCGGCCTTTTGCTCTGCAACATACGATTCTTCCAACACCTGACCTAAATTCTGGTCTAGAATTCTAAGAACTTGCAACTTCTAAAAACCTTTAGATAATTTTTTGCTATACTATGTTTGATGTGAATATTGATTGTTTGTTGACTTCAATATGTTGACTTC
>DLGS01000227.1:0-2955 GCA_002482815.1 Bacteroidetes bacterium UBA7688 | reverse complement strand
CTTCAAGTATCTAGACCAAGATCTAATCCGTTAATTTTTCTCTAAATAATTGTACCCAACGGGTTATATAGTTAATGCAGTACAACCACTTTGGAGATATGCACCATAACACTGTCAGAATACAGTCTGCATATATATACGCCATTAGAAAGGCTTGTTACTGAAAGTCCTTCTTCATTTATTTTTGTACTCAACACCAATTTGCCAGTAAGATCAAAAAATTCAGCTGTATCGGGTTGAACTTGCTCAGGTGATGTGATATACATCCTATCGCTGGCGGGGTTAGGATACAGGTTCGTTGCATCTAAAATGTTTTCGTTCACAGTAACAAGATTACAGTTTCCCGCATTGCCAGGTATGTTGGTATCTAGCCACTGCAACCTTAGTGCTATCCAGTTTTTGAATTGTGTTACTTGTCCTTCAAAAGTGGACGGATCCTGTTCCACCTCAGGCGTTCCGGTATTGATGCCGAGATTGCCCCAGTAGTCAAAATGGCGTTGCTGAGCTTCCTCTAGCAGGGTAGCAGTCTCGTCGATGTAGTCGTTGATGGCGTCATTACTCATGATGCCAGAACGGAAATCCTCCCAGCGGCAACGCAGCCTGTTTTGAAATACAGGATCCTGTAGCAGTCGTAGATGCCATCCCGGTGAAACGATATCAAAATTGCACTCATTCATATGGTGTGCCCATCCCGATCCATCCTGTGCTTCGAAAATAGAGCAACTCCAAATGTTCTTGAACGACCAGTCAAAATCCCATATTGGCCCTAATGTAAGCTTTGACAGCTCTGTTTCGCTTTCGTTCTTATCTTTGTACATCCAGAAGCTCTTCCTGAAACCATCAATGTTACGCGACAATTCATTTACGATGAAATAATCGATGAATGAATCAATGTCTATGTATTTAAGATATCCCGTAGTGGGATTGGTATAATCATTACTATATAAAGCTGTTTCAAAATCATTGATGAAATCTTCGATGTATTCCTTTTGGGTATAGGTAATATCTTCGGGCTTAGGATACTCATATACTAGTCGAACGGTACTGTTTGGAGCATCGAGGGGACTGTATTCCAGTTCCCAGCTGTCTTCCCAGGTCCAATAATCACATTTGATTATATACCCTCCGGTCACATCAAGGCCTACATTCTCGTCTTCTTCAAGTTTGGCAATATCAATACGGGCATTGTCGCGTTTCAGACTTTCCATAAGCATGTATACGCCCTGATAATCGCCATTAAGAATTACTTCGCAATATTTACTGCGAGCAGCATAATGTCCCATGTCTCTAAAAAGGCTATAAGCAAGTGTATTGCGCATGAATACTTTGTCATTATAGTTAGCAATCAGACACCAGTCGTGTTCTTCAGGCATACCCAATAACGAAACATTAAGTTCTTCGCCTTCTTCATCACGTGTTTCAAACTTATATGGTTTTTGTGGTAATATCTGTGAATAGTGACCACGCAATTCAATACCTGTATTGTACACTGTTGCCGGATCATTCACGTGATTAACCATACCTTCTCCATTATCTATAATACTAATGGTTGCATCGATTTGGGGGTCGTCTACGATAGTCTCTCCAAATGTATTAATTATAACGATAGGGAGGTTGGATGAAGTGAACACTAAAGATGCAGGGGCTTCGTCTCCAAATTCTATGCTCCAGCTGTTAACCGTGCCTGTACCAGAGCCTTGCCAAAGATCCTGTATCTGTAATGTCCAGATTCCGTTGCCGTTCTGGCCATTATTGAGATTTCCCAATGGCTGTTGCGGTTTGAATGTACCTTGATAAGGAGCTGTACCCTCATTGATGCTCATTGCCGCATCTTGTTTAAAACACGTTCCCGTAAAGTTATTTCCTCCCAGGTTAGAGAACAGGTTAATTTGTGTCCCTTGAGGGGATATAAGAAGTACGTTGAGATCAGGATTGTAGGTATGTGTAATATCAAGACACACCTTGACAATTCCATAAGAAACATTCATTTCCTCCGGAAGTTCGGACACTTCAGATGTGAAATAATTCAATTGTAAATTGTCGGTGATTGCGCCTGTAGTGCCTGTAAATGTTTGTGAAAACAATATGGTATTCCAAATCAGGCATAATAGTAAAGTGATTGTTTTCATAGTTGTAGTTGTATTGATTTTGAAAACATGTTATATCTATGTTAAAGATACGTAAAATAATGATTAATAAAGATTTACGTTTATTTTTTTAGGAAAAAATGTTGTGGCAAGTAGCGCTGTACCTCTATCATTTTCTATATTTAGGAAACATAAGTAAATACCTCTAAGTATCTTTAATGAATATGCGATTATTTTTACCAGGCTTAATGACAAATAGTAATTGTTGTCTAAAGATGTCGCTAACGTTTTAGAGTCGTCAAAAAACTTAGTTATTGTGAAGGAGGTTTATTCTAACCTTTCTGACATCCAATGATAGTAAATAATCTCCCTTATCTATGCGGATTATTACTATCAGGAATGCCTTGTCAGACTTGAGAAGTTAATGTAGGTAAAACGTTTTTAAATCAAAATGATGAGATACAATACGATTGAAAAAGGGCTTTAGTTGTTTTAAGAAACTTGGGTAGAATTGCTTTAAGTCAGATGATACGTTTTGCAACAAGCAAACCCTCTTATCCACATCCAATTATATCGTTCTCGTAAATTCAAAATCATTTTTTTGCACTTTCCGTAATTTATCAATCCTCTAAAAAAACTATATTTGTTTTTCTAAAACTACAAATATTAAAAAACAACACAATGAAAACACTTCAAGACTTTAATTTCAAGGATAAAAAAGCATTAATTCGTGTAGATTTCAACGTGCCATTGGACGAAAATTTCAAGGTTACAGATGCAACCCGTATCGAGGCAGCAAAACCAACAATTGACAAGATTTTGGAAGACGGCGGAAGCGTGATCTTAATGTCGCACCTTGGAAGACCAA
>DLGS01000189.1 GCA_002482815.1 Bacteroidetes bacterium UBA7688 | reverse complement strand
CCAGCAGCATCAAGTATATTTGTAAAAACGGCAGGCGTTTACAGTGTAAAAGTAACCAACACCACTACCGGATGTAATGACCAGTCTTCCACTTTGACTGTATCTATAATCACACCAACAAAACCAACTGTTGCAGCTGGTGGTCCAACGGAATTTTGTATTGGTGGAAGCGTTACATTAACTGCAACTGTTGCTTCAGGATTGACTACACAATGGCAGGAATCAGGAACTGATATCCCTGCTGAAGTTCTTACTACATTAACTACCAGCACTGCAGGTTCTTATAGAATGAAAGTAACCAATGGTGTTGGATGTGCTGGCTATAGTGATCCAATCGATGTTATTGTAAACAGTCTGCCTGATAATACAATCAGTGTAACAGGTGGTACAAATATTTGTAATGGAACCGCCTCATCAATTTTAGCACCCATTGTGCCGGGCTATACTTATCAGTGGAGAAATTTGGGTGTAAATATCCCAGGTGAAGTTTATAACCCATATTCAGCTAAAACAGCCGGAACCTTTTCTGTAGAAATTACCGATTCAAATGGTTGTAAAGCAACTTCCACAGATGTTGTTATGACTATTATGTATGTTTCTCCTTTCTACATTCATCCATACGGAAATACTTTCTTCTGCGATGGAGAGAAAACCAAACTGGCTACACAAGCCGGGTTTACTGCTTATCAATGGTATCTGAATGGCGTATTTATCCCAGGTGCAACTGATTCATTTACTTTTGCTGATAAAAATGGTAAATACTCTGTGAAAGTTCAGGATCCTGTTAACGGTTGTTTTGCTACTTCAGCAGGATTTAATATCCTTGTTATTCCTTCTCCAGACACCCCGTTCATTACAAAAGTGGGAAGCCGCCTCAGCACAAAAGTAAAAGGGGTTACTTATCAATGGTATAAAGATGGTGTGGCAATCACAGGTGCAACGGATTCTTTCACTATGACAACAGGAATAGGTGGTATATATGCGGTTGTTGTTACCAATGGTAATGATTGCAGTAAACGTGCAGAAATTGACTTGAGTGTGACAGGCATAAATGAAGCTGTTTCTTCTACTTATTATATTAAGGTTTATCCAAACCCCACTCAGGATAAACTGAATATTGACGCTCCGAAAGATGTTACCGTTAGCCTTATAGATTTGCAAGGCAGAAAGTTATTTACACAAAAAGAAGCTAAACAAATTGACATGAGCCAGTTTGCTTCAGGCGTATATATCCTTCAGTTTACGGATGTAAATAATCAGGTGGTAGCGACTGAAAAAGTATCTAAAGTAGATTACTAAACCAAATTCGTTAAGTTGAAAAGGGAGCCTGACAATGCTGTCAGGCTCCCTTTTTTTGACTAAGAAATTAAAGTTTCTGAGGCAATAGATTAATCACGTAAGTACCTCCATTTTCCAGCCTTTTTGATGGCAGAAAGCTAATGTTCTTGGTAAGGTATATTGAAGCCTGTCCCAGGCCTTGCTGCTGTCATGAAAAACAATTACAGACCCTGGTTCAATGTTTAAAGCAATGTTCTCCCAGCATTTTTCAGGACTTATTTGTGTGTCGAAATCACCACAGAGCACGTCCCACATTATAATTTTGTACCCAAGAGATTGTATTTCTCTTGCTTGTTTGGGTTTGATTTTGCCATAGGGAGGACGGAATAATTTACTTTCGATAAATTGCTCCGCATCTTTAAAGTTTTTCAGGTAGTCTTTAGTGCTGACTTTCCATCCGTTGAGATGCGTGTGAGTATGATTACCTATTGTATGACCCGCATTTTTTATCCTGTGAAATATATCAGGGTGTTCAACTACATTTTTACCGATACAAAAAAAAGTGGCTTTTGCATTGTATTTCTCCAGCTCGTCTAAAACAAACAGTGTGGCTACAGGATGAGGGCCATCATCAAAACTTAAGTAAACCGTATCTCCTGAATCCTTCTTCCAGACAAAAGCGGGATGGAACAATCTTTTTAAGAGCGCAGGAGCTTTTACGAAATACATTGCTATTTTTTGATGGATGGCAGCACAAAAGTAAGTTCAGCTTTTTGAACCCAGCCTTCCCGGTTATCCGGTAAAGTTACAGCAATCCAATTGCCTTTTATTGCACCGGTTTCAACGGTGGTAGCTTCCGGTATAATGACTTGTCCTTTATAATTGTTTGGAGCAAGCGTCATAATCGTTGTAGCATTCATCGTTACTGCTTTATTGGAACTCTTTGCATTATTCGCCGCTGTGAATGAACAAAAAAGCAGAATACAAATCAGGACAGGGATGAAAAAGAAAACCTGTCCGGGAATTTTGTTTTTATTACGTGAATCCAGAAATATCAAAGTCAGAAAACTTAGAAATACCACCAAATTCAGGAGTGCCCATTTCGTTGCAGTATTGCCCGCTGTTGAGGACTCCCACCAGTTGATAAAAAAGATTTCCGGGCGCTGTTTTAAGGCATTCGGAATCCGGCTTTTTGCCAGATTAAGATTGTCTTCAGCAATCTGGAGTGATGGATTGTAAAACAATGCGCGCTCATAGTTCAGAACAGCATTGCTGATCATGTTATTTCTATAATAAGCATTGCCAAGATTATAGTAAACCAAAGCATTCGCAGGTTGTTGTCTCAGTATTTTGCTATAATAAAATACAGCAGAGTCGTATTGTTTTTGCGTATAGGCTTTGTTGCCCAGTTTCCAGTAAGGGCTAATGTTTTCTCCTGCAGCAAAAATATTTGCAGTCAGCCAAACAAAACAAAAAGTCAGAATCAGATGTTTCATTATTTCTTTAAGGTTTCTTCCAATTCACCAATGAGTTGTACGGTTTCAAGATAAGTAGGATTCATTTGCTGCGCAGCACCGCTTGGGGCATACAAAGCCATTGCACAATCTTCAATTATTCTGTTCATTTTTTCAGATTGTGCAGCAGAAATGTTTTTTAAACGCAAAGCCTCACTTGCTGTTTCTTTCGATAATTGCGACAATGGAATATGCAGCTTGTCGGACAAATACAACCAGATGGCTTTTGAAATCTCCTCGTAAAACGGAATGGTTTGTTTGTTGTCCAGAAAAACTTTTGCCGTTTTTAATCGCTTCAGCGCAATTTTATTCGCATATTTATTTTTAAATAAAACTGTATTTCCGGCTTCTTTATCCGCTTTCTTTTTCCAAAGAATAAATAGTATTAATGCAAGCAAGGGTATGCCAAATAGAATCCAGTAAATGCCGGAAAAGAAAAGCGGTTCTGAGTTCGAGGACTCCTTGAAGATATCTTTATTGATATCATGAATGTCGGTCAAAACCTTGTTCTGAGTTCCGTCCTTTTTGTCGTTTTTACCTTGAGTTACATGAATTTTTACCGGTTTGGTATAGAGGGTGGTATAAGTGCCGGTTTTGCTGTTATAAAATGAAAATGGAATGGCAGGTATCTCATAATCACCGGCTATTCTTGGTGCTATGGCATAGGTAAATATTTTGTTTCCACTGATGGTTGTGCTCCTTCCCGTAATGGTATCAACAATTGTTGGTTCAAAAACATCCAGGCCGTTAGGCAGGTTCATGATAGGTGCCTCGATCAGTTTCAGATTACCTGTTCCTGAAATATTGAGTGTAAGGTTTGCTGATTCATCTGTGCTTAAGGTGGTTTTGTCGATGCTGCTGTTTAAGGTGAAACTTCCTACAGCACCGCCAAAATTTTCTGGTTGATCCTTGATCGGCAAAGGTGTTACGGTAATATTAACCGGGGTGCTTTTAAGTTTAAATTGAATCTCTTTTCCGTAAGGATTATGCCGGTCTGCTATTCTCGCCACACCTCTTATTTCAGCTGCATCCAATACTAGTGTTCCGGTCTGTTGGGGAAAAAGTGCAGATTTTTTTAGGGTAAAAGTGTTGTATTGTATGCCATTCAATGTTTCAAGTTGAGGTTTCTGATCCTTTGGAAGATCAAAATCCTGCGTCCAGAATCCATTCAATGAAGGTAATTTTGAAATGCCTGCCTGCATCGCAACTCTTGCATACATTTTGTAAGTTACTGTAATTTGTTCGCCAAGGTTTACCTTGGTTCTGTCAACATTTACCCTGACAAAAATATTGTTGCCCAAATCTTTTTCTGTAATTTCAGGA
>DLGS01000021.1 GCA_002482815.1 Bacteroidetes bacterium UBA7688 | reverse complement strand
GATGATGTGTGCGTGCGCAATACCCAGTCAGGGTTTGATGCAACATAAAAGGTATCCTGCATATCCCGTGCAGTATGATTTTCAGGCATATTCAGCGAGGTGAAATTATGCCAGTCATCTTCTACCTCAGGGCCGGTAGCAACACTGAAACCCAGTTTTTCGAAAATGGAAACGATTTTATTTTCAACCATTTTCAATGGGTGACGCGTTCCAAGGGGAATGCTCGTACCCGGTAAAGTCAAATCCACTTTGACCTCATTGTTCTTTGCATTGCCTTGTAAATGGACAAAAGCTTCGTATTTAGATTCAGCAAGAATTTTGAATGCATTCAGCAAAAGCCCGGCTTCCTTTTTTTGTGGTCCGGGGACATTTTTCATTTCACCAAAAATCTCTTTTACAATTCCTTTGGTCCCTAAAAATTGAATCCGGTAAGCCTCCAGTTCGGCGGCATTAGTTGGTGTGAAAGCGTTGATATCTGCTTCGTGAGCGGCAATTTTTTGCTGTAAATCCTGCATAAGCTGCAAATATAAATACTTTTGACTGAGGGAATAAAATGCTTTTAAACAAAATCTCCCTGTAGCTTTTTTACTCCCATTCTAAATATTATATTCGCAAAACCTATCTGTAATTCCTGCGAATATGAAACCAAATACTAAAAAATCAGGCCCTCAAAATCTGCCGAAAGCAGCCAATATTGGGCAGAAGATTTCATTAACGGAAAAATCTCCTTCTTTTATTTCCGACAAATCTGTTTTGTTATCTATTGCGTTCCTGGTGGTTTTGCTCCTGATCAGGCAAACCAAGTCCTATTCTTACTTCTATACCGATAAAATAGTGGAGAATTATTCGGAAATGAGAGATGTACGCGATATTGATAATTATATGGACATTGATGTCAGGAAAATGCTGAAATGGCAGGATGCGTACCGGATTTTGAAAGGAATAAGAAAAGTTACCCAAAACGATACAAATTTCATTCTTTTAGTGCCTCCCCGATCTTATTTGCATCTGTCAAATAAAAAAATTGAAATACCGGAACCGGCCGTATGCTATTACTATGCAAGCTTAAAAACTGCGCGCTCAACATCTTCCTATGCCTATAAATGTAGCCATGTTCTGGTCGTAAATAATCAGGATGTTTCGATGATTAAAATAAGGAGCAAGTCCCATATTGACAGTTTATTACAAGTGTATAAACCTTATTCATATTAAACCTTAATCACAATGGGTATTTTAAATTTTATATTACTGGCTATTGCTCATTACATTCTTGGATGGGGTATTTTGAAAGCAATCGGCATTAGGCAAATCAGTGCATCCATTCAATATACACTGGTTAGTCTCCTTTTTGGATTAGGTTTATCCTCCCTGCTTCCGGTGATTATGGAGATGCTTTCTATTCCTGTCAATAAAATGAATTTGTTGATTACGATTGTGTTGGTCACCATCATTCCTGCTTTTTTTTTGGTAAAGGAACCACGTCAATCATTCAGGGCTGTTATGAATCGTTACGCAGGAAAATTCAAGCTATATGACTTGGTATTTATCTTGCTATTGATTTATCTGCTGCTACCCGGGATATTGAAATGCGTTTATTATCCCCCCGTTCCGCGCGATTTGACGTCTGGCGCAGAGGCTATTGCAGAATATACCTTAAAAGAGCAGCATATTAATAACAGTTATTTTTCTGTTGACCTTTCTTCTACTGATAATTATCAAAAACCTCCTTTCCTTTTAGGCTTACAGATTATTTATAAAATGTATGTTCAGCCTTTCGGGCAGGTTTGGCTGATACTGTTTGGATGTGTTTTTTTTAGTTTTCTGTATGTAATTCTACGTAAAATGGTTCATCCCATACTTGCAGGTTTGGCGACAGTTTTGGTATTGGCTATTCCTGAATTTTATCCTTACACCGTTGTTTTACCATTATATGATTTTCCCAATACCGTTTATCTCTTATTTGGATTTTATTATCTTTTTCTATTTGTAAAAGATAAGGACAAGCAAAATCTGTGGCTCAGTTCTGTTGGATTTGGCATGGCGACTTTGGTGAGACCTGAAACGATTTTCCTGTTGTTATTGATTTGTATTTCGTATTACATCAGTCAGATAATCGCTTCCGGTAAAGTGGTGGTAAAAGCAGCTTTTTTTTCATGTTGTATTTTAATGCTCACAGCTTTTGTTTTGGACTTTTTTACAATGGAAATATTCGTAAAGCATTTTATTCCATCAAAGCTTGAGTTTAGCAATAAGTTTACCAGCGATTTGTCTAATCTGGCGCCGCTATACCGGAGATGGGAACTTCTTACGGAAGTTTTGATGTTTACCAAAACGGGTGCTTCGCGTGATCTTAGTCAGCCTTTGTATGCCGAAACATTCAATATTATGGTGGTGTTTATTATGATTGAATTGGCTTTTGTGTTTGTCACCAGGAAGATTCATTTTAATGCAGCGTGTTGGTTTGGTTTTATGGTTTTGGTATTTATCCTTTTATTATTAATTGGATATTTATTGCCGTTTACTGAATTTACCAATGCTAAAAGAGGTTTATTTAAAATAATCCCGCTGATATTTATATTCAGTGTGAATACCAGGGCTGTTCAATACATCTCGCAAAAAATAGTAAGCTGGGAATCCGGAAAATAGTTTTAGGCTGTAAATCAGGCTTATATTTTAACAAGCATTTTCAAATCAGATTAGGAATTTTTTTTGTCGTGCCTTATCTTTGCGCTCCTTATGCATTTTCGTCATTTTCTTTCATTTATAATTGCCTGTGGTTTATCAATGCTC
This sequence comes from Bacteroidetes bacterium UBA7688, assembly GCA_002482815.1. Classification (GTDB taxonomy): domain Bacteria; phylum Bacteroidota; class Bacteroidia; order Chitinophagales; family Chitinophagaceae; genus Rurimicrobium. The sequence continues at coordinate 1,598 of DLGS01000021.1, read as the reverse complement.
ATGTCGTGCAACGGCTACGAGAAATTGAAGCGCAGTACAGATGTGAATAAGAAGCTGGTAATGGCAAACAAATACTACGACAAGAAAGAGTATATACACGCCCGTGAGCTGTACGAAAGCCTTTTACCGGTGATGAAAGGAACCAAGAATTTTGAGCCGATGTACTTTAAGTACGCGATGACAAATTTCCATTTAAAAGATTATAACTCATCGTCCTACCATTTTATGACGTATGCCAAGTCGTATCCCAATTCTCCAAACACCGACGAAGCTGAGTTTTTACACGCTTATTCCATTTATAAAATGTCACCTAAAATAACGGTGATGCAAAGTAATACGGAGAAAGCGCTGGAAGTACTGCAGCGTTTTGTGAATAATTATCCTGAAAGCAAGCACGTAGAAGAAGCGAATTCTTATATAGCAATTGCTCAGGGCAAACTGGAAGAAAAAGCAGCACTGGCAGGTAAACTGTATTATGATATCAATCAATACAAAGCGGCAACCGTTGTTTACAAAAATATACAGACTGATTTTCCAATGTCCACCAGAATGGACGAATATCAATATATGATTGTCAAAGCGAATTATAAATTTGCCAAAGCAAGCATAAAGGAAAAGCAGGAAGAGCGTTACATTAACGTGCTGAGTGCTTACCAGGAATTAGTAGACAGTTACCCTCAATCAAAATTCATCAAGGACGCGGAAAAATATTTTTCGCTTGCCAGTACTAACATTAAAAAACTGAAAAAATGAGTATAAATAAAAAAGCCCTTGCTGCTGTAAATCCACTCATCGAAACACGCGATGTGACTGCCATCAAAAACAAAACAGGCAACATTTACGAAAGTATTGTTGTAATGTCTCGTCGTGCAGGACAAATTTCAGTTGCGGTGAAAGAAGAATTGCACAAGAAACTGGAAGAGTTTGGCAGTCATACTGACAATCTTGAAGAAATTCACGAAAACAAAGAGCAAATTGAAATCTCACGTATGTATGAGCGCCTTGCAAACCCTGCCTTGCAATCTCTTGCAGAATTTGCTGACGATAAAATTTATCACAGAAAGAAATAATTTTTATTGATTTCTTAAAGCGCAGCAATCCAAAATTACGGTTGCTGCGCTTTTTGGTGAACATTAGTCTCCTCAAACCTGCTTTTTAACCTTGTACAGTCACGTTTTTTTTGATCTGGATCATACCCTTTGGGATTTCGAAAGAAACTCCAAAGACACGATGTGGCAACTGTATAACAGGTTTCGGCTGGAGGGTCGTGGAATTACAGATTTTGATGCATTTTATGAAGTTTATCGGGTGCACAATGAAAAGCTGTGGGTAAGGTTTCGGAAAGGTTTTATTAAAAGAGAGGAACTCCGATGGAAGCGTATGTGGCATACTTTGCTCGATTTCAAAATAGCGGATACTAGAATCGCCAATGAACTAAGCAGTGCCTATCTTGAAATCCTTCCCACCCAGAAATACCTGGTAGCAGATGCAGCAGAGGTGATTAAATACCTTTCTGCAAAATACACCTTGCATATTATAACCAACGGTTTCGAAACAACCCAAAAACAAAAACTGTATAACTGTGGTTTATTGCCCTA
>DLGS01000217.1 GCA_002482815.1 Bacteroidetes bacterium UBA7688 | reverse complement strand
GAGTATGGAGGCCTTTGTACGGTTTCGGCAAACAGAAGATGATTTGTATTACGCCACGGTGGAACCCGATTTTAATGTTCTTCCGCTCATTGCCGCTCATTTCGAAAGGCGTTATACCGACCAGAAATGGCTGATATATGATATGCGCAGAAACTATGGAATTTTTTATGACCTGAATGCTGTGACGACTGTGGACATTGATTTCAAACAGCTTCTTCAGGGAAAAAACAACGCCGACCATTTGCTTAATGAAAATGAAAAAGAATATGAGCGCCTGTGGGGTAATTATTTCAAAAGTGTGAACATCGCCTCCCGCAATAATCCAAAACTACACCGGCAACACATGCCCCTTCGTTACTGGAAATATCTAACAGAGAAGTTGTAGATAGAAATTAAAAATGAACAAGTGCGCCTAAGCTTGGTACTAAGGGTCAATTCTAACACTAAATTTATTCCTTAATAATTATTTTATGTTTGCTCCATTGACCCTGGCTAAAAATGTGCAAAATATAAATTCCAGGCATATCGATTTGTAAATGATAATTCATTGTATTCGGCGCCTCCTGCAAAAATGTACGACCAAGTACATCTGTCACTTTAATCTGATCTATCTGCGCTGAAGACTCTACCTGTACTATACCGCTACTTGGGTTGGGATAAACTCGTAATAGAGCGTCGGCAGAAATGCCTGCTATACTGCCTCCACTTTGTTCTTTTGTAATAAGACTATCTACAAAAAGGTAAGTTTTACAAGATGGCACTTTCTCTACCGTCAACGCAACAAAACTATAATTATCTGCGGCGGTAAATGTGATCACCTGTGGGATCCATCCGGTGTCTGTAATCATTGCGGTCTTAGCCAGCAGGTCCGTCCCTGCTATTCCGGACACATGAATACTGGTAGTGGCTGGAGGAACGGTTGACTTGAAGCCATAGAAAGCGACACCGCCACAATTGCTGCTCCAGGCGCCGGATTTTGCTTTTTTGGTCATCAGCCTTATCGAGTAGCTTTTGCCTTTCACAATAGGAACAGCGAGGCTTTGCCCGATTGCCTCAGCCGAACCATTCAAATCACCATAAGATGCAAAACCCATGCAACCGGTCCCAGAAAAAGATGGTGTACCGGTAGGATAGCTGCCATAAGACTGGAAATTACAATTGTAAAAGTCTGCGGTATTCACCACGTCTATCCAATGTTCCGACCGGGTGACCTGGCCAAGATTATCAGGACAACTGCTATAGGTGTCAAAATTTGGATTATGAAAAAGGACCTGGGCCTGGCTGGGTGTGGCTGCCAGCATACAAAAGCCAAAAAGTAGTTTTAATAGCATGGTGTTTCTTATTTTATCAGATAAATATATGAATTTTATCAAAAGGTATAGAACAATTGAAGAGCATTATTTTGCATGTTCAATTTCTGAAAAACCTTGTGATGAGCAAAACACATAAATTTGTTGGCATACCTAATCAAAGCATCCTGATGAAATTGTTCAAAACCCTCCTGCTATTCCTGTTTTTGATTCCTCATCTGCTGTTCGCTCAGTCAGAATTGCAAGCCGATCTGGCACTCCCCTACCTGGTGCGTCAACCTAATAAAAAATCAGTACATACGCCCGTGTTGATACTGATGCATGGCTATGGCAGCAACGAGGCCGACCTGTTTGACCTGAAGGATAATCTGCCGCAGAATTTCCTTATCATTTCGTTGCGGGCACCAATGCCAATGGGCAACAACAGCTATCAATGGTTTGGTATGGAAATGACAGACGGAAAGATGCTGGGTAACAGGATAGACATTGCCAACAGTGTGGCAAAAGTTAAAGCAATGATTCCCGCCATCGTCAAAAAATACAAAGCCGATGCTGCACAAGTCTATCTGTCAGGGTTTAGCCAGGGAGGAATGATGAGCTTCGAAGTAGGACTTACCTCACCTGAACTCCTGAAAGGAATCGCACCGCTAAGCGGTAAAATATTCGAACCATTAAAAGCCCAGGTAAAGGTTACTGCAGCCTTTAAGAAACTCAGGATATTTATTGGCCATGGCGATGCCGATAATCGCGTCGCCTATAGCTTTGCTACCGAAGCAAACAGGTATCTGAAAGAAATGAACCTGAATCCTGAGTTTCACACCTACAAACAGATGGGTCATTCCATTAATCAGGATGAATTAGCTGATCTGAATAAATGGCTGAACCAACCCTGACCTTAGTCAAACATCGATTGTTGGCTACTTTGCCTGGCAGGAACAGGAAGATCCAGTTTAAATTCCTTATTCATTTTTTCAATAAAATGAGTAGCCAGTAAGGGTGATTCCAGCTCAATATTCTGGTGAACAAAAAAGTACAATTTTTGTAAACCTTCTTTGCGCCATTTCTTAATTCTAAGTACCCATTCATCCAAACGGTCAACATCGCTCGGGTGATTGGCACCCACATAACGAATAAAGGCAACAGGACTGGTAAGCCGCATATGCAGCATATCACGGCGGCCGGCTGTATCCACAATAATATTAGCCATACCAAGTTTCTCCAACAGGTCACCAAACTCTTCCTTTACTTTCGGATCGGAAAACCAGGCCGCATTGCGTACTTCCACACCAAGCGGAATACCGGCAGGAAATTTTTCAAGAACCCCCTTCAATCTTTCAAAATCCTTTGGTGCAAAATTGTCGTGCAGCTGCATAAAAACCATGCCGAGCTTCTGATCAAAATGACTCACTGCATCACAAAAGAGTTCTAAGGGTTCATTTACATTAATCAAGCGCTTAAAATGCGTAACCGTATTGGTAATCTTTGGGAAAAAACGAAAATTATCGGGCGTCTTTTCCTTCCAGGTTTCGACCTGTGCGGCATCGGGCATCCCGTAGAAGGTTGCATTCAGCTCAATAGAATTGAACTGTGTGGAATAATACACCAGTTCGTCTTTTGTGCCTTTCGGGTAAAATCCCTTCAGGTCTTTTTTATTCCATTTGGCACAACCAACAGACACGTCGAAAGGCTGGTCCGTTTTATTTGCCTCTAATACTTTTTTAGTTTGTGGTGCATCATTCGGAAGTCCGAAATTTATATCTCCGGGATTATCTACTTTTCCAAAGTCCATCAGTTTGCATTTTAGGTTTCGACAAAAATACCATTAATCTCTATTCAGCTATAAAAGAAGGACATTTTAACCTATGAAAAGGAAAGACTACCTTGCCCAATTATTTTATTTCGTTTAAAGAAACTATGGCAGAACAAAAGATGCAACGTCACCTGGGACTGGCGCAGGCCACCGCTATCAACATGATAGATATGGTAGGCATTGGCCCGTTCATTACCCTACCGATGGTGATTGGCCTGATGAACGGCGCTTACTTTTTATACGCCTGGATTCTCGGAGCAGTTTTGTCTTTTGTTGACGCAATGATATGGAGTGAATTGGGCGCAGCTTATCCCAACGCCGGAGGTTCCTATCATTTTTTGAAAGAAGCCTATGGAAAAAATGACGCCGGAAGATATATGAGTTTCCTGTTTGTGTGGCAAACAATGATACAGGCGCCTCTCGTCATTGCCTCTGCTGCGATTGGCTTTGCGGCCTACTTTTCCTATCTCGTACCATTGGAACCGATATATTCTAAGATGGTAAGCGGATCGGTGGTCATTCTGATTGTACTATTACTCTACCGCAACATCGAAACGATCGGCAAAATCAGTGTGCTGCTCTGGATTGGCGTCCTGGCTACCCTATTCTGGATTATCGGTGGCGGCATCATGCACGGTCATTTCCTGGAACCTATCCAGCATATCAATGACGGGCTGCAAATGAATTATGCCTTGGTGGCAGCAGTAGGATTTGCAAGTGTCAAAACGATCTACAGCTATTTGGGTTATTATAACATTTGCCATCTGGGTGCCGAAATCAAAAACCCGGAAAAAAATATCCCCCGAAGCATGTTCTTTTCCATCGCAGGAATTGCGGTGCTTTACCTGAGTATGAACATCAGCGTGGTCAGTGTTATTCCCTGGCAGGAAGCCAAGGACAGCGAATTTGTCCTGAGCTTATTTATGCAAAGACTGGCGGGCGATACTGCTGCTGCCGTACTTACTATTCTGATTTTGTGGGTTGCCTTTGCCTCCGTTTTTTCTGCTACATTGGGTTATAGCCGCATTCCTTATGCTGCTGCAAAAGATGGTGCTTTCCTGGAAGTTTTTGGACGCTTACACCCTACCCGCAATTTCCCTTATGTGTCCTTGCTGGTATTGGGTTCGGTAGCCTTCGTTTTCAGTCTGCTGTTTAAGCTGAAAGATGTTATCTCCGCCATACTGGCAATGCGCATCATTATCCAGTTTATTGGCCAGGCCATTGGTCTTTTATTATTGCGCCGCAAAAAGAAAGAGACGAATTTCCCCTATAAAATGCCTTTGTTTCCGCTGCCCGTTTACCTGGCCATTGTTCTTTGGCTGGGTGTGTTGGTTTCAACCGGAACAAAGATGGTCTTGTCAGGTTTGCTGGTCATAACCATGGGCAGCATCGTCTATTTTATCAAATCGAAAAGAAAGGATGAATGGCCGTTTGAGAAGATATGAGCGTATTCCTAAGTCTGGAATCCTTAATCCAAACTTAATGATGAATCCTCAATTTGTTCATCTAAATTTGAATAACAAAATCCGGAAGTATAAAATGTATGGATAATAGTTTGTGGACAAAAGTGCTGGCATTCGATCCTGACCTTCCATTAAGCGAATACGGTTTTTCCACCAGACTGGCACACGAGAATGCCTGGACAATCAGTTTTACACAACAAGCCATTCTGGAATACAAAAAATTTATGTTCCTGGCTGCAACAAGCGACACGATGGTATCTCCATCAGAAATTGTTGACATCGTATGGCACCAGCACCTCATTTTTACCCAATCCTACAGCCAGTTTTGCAAAGTGCTGGATAAAAGAATTGAACATATTCCTTCTACCCACAACCGTAGGCAGGCAGAAAAATTTGAAGCAGCCAAAGAAAATACGTGCCGGCGATATGAAGAAAACTTCGGAAAACAACCGGAAGAAATCTGGGAATGCAACACAATGTTGGAATCATTTCCTTTACCCAAATCAAAAACGAGTATCAG